>WNEB01000027.1 GCA_009914575.1 Burkholderia gladioli | reverse complement strand
AATTGCCCGTGACGGTCGTCGAGAATGGAAGCAAGACAGTGGCTACCACCGGCGATCGCTTGCCGAGAATGCGATGTATCGGTTCAAGACCCTCACCGGCAACTGTCTCTGGGCGCGTCACATCGACTCGCAGGCGACCGAGGTCTCCGTTCGCGTCCGCGTCATCAACCGTATGGCGGACCTCGCTCGTCCGCAATCCGTTCGTATCGCCTGAAATTATGCCCGTCGATGCTATTGCATCCTCACACTCGATTTATGCAACAACGCCGACGCGCTGGTTCAACGTGGTCGCGCGGCGGCGCTCGCAGGAACTGTTCGTGCTGAACCTGCTGCTCGTCACGCTGGGCGCGGCGTTCATCACCGACAAGTTCGGGCTGTCGCTCGTGCTCGGCGCGTTCATCGCCGGCATGCTGATTTCCGAAACGCCGTACCGCCATCAGGTGGAAGAAGACATCAAGCCGTTCCGCGACGTGCTGCTCGGCCTGTTCTTCGTGACCACCGGGATGCTGCTCGATCCGCGCGTGATCTGGGAGCATCCGTTCCTCGTGATCGGCTTCTTCTTCGGCCAGGTGCTGCTGAAGGCGGCCACCATCACCGGGCTCGCGCGGCTGTTCGGCGCGGCGCCGGGCGTGGCGATCCGCACCGGGCTCGGGCTCGCGCAGGCCGGCGAGTTCGGCTTCGTGATGCTGAACCTGATTCTCGACCGCCATCTGGTCGATTCGACGCTGCTGCAGGCGATCCTCGCCTCGTTGCTGCTGTCGATGCTGGCCGCGCCGTTCCTGATCCAGAACGTGGACCGGATCGTGATGCGCGTGTCGTCGACGGAATGGATGCAGCAATCGCTGCAAATGACCCGCATCGCGACGCAAAGCCTCAAGCAGCAAGGCCACGTGATCATCTGCGGTTACGGTCGCGCGGGGCAGAATCTGGCGCGCATGCTCGAACAGGAAGGCCTCGCCTACGTCGCGCTCGACCTCGATCCGGACCGCGTGGCCGCGGCCGGGGCGGCCGGCGAATCGGTGGTGTTCGGCGATGCGGCGCGGCGCGAATCGCTGCTCGCGGCCGGTATCCACCGCGCGGCGGCGGTGGCCATCACCTATGCGAACACACCGTCGGCGCTGCGCGTGCTGCACCACGTCCACGAACTCGAACCCACCTTGCCGGCGATCGTGCGCACCGTCGACGATGCCGATCTCCAAAAGCTGCTCGCCTCGGGCGCGACCGAGGTGATCCCGGAAATCGTCGAGGGCAGCCTGATGCTGGCGTCGCACACGCTGGTGCTGCTGGGCGTGCCGATGCGGCGCGTGGTGCGGCTTGTCGAGGAAATGCGCGACGAGCGCTACAGCCTGCTGCGCGGCTATTTCCGCGGCGCCGACGACGCGGACGACGACCACGAGCAGGTGCGGCTACAATCGGTGTCGGCCGATGCGCGCTCGGATGCGGTCGGTCGCTCCCTCGAGGAGGCGGGGCTGTATGCGCTCGGGCTGGAGGTGACGGCGATCCGGCGGCACGGCATTCGGGGCGTCGAGCCGGACCCGGACACCAAGCTGCGCGCGGCCGACATCCTGGTGCTGCGCGGCCTGCCGGAAGCGCTGTCGATGGCCGAGGAACGGCTGTCGCGCACGCGCCGGGAGGGCGGTCAGGCCGCCTGAGCGTGCTCGCCGCTCGTTCGCCGATCCGGCCCCGATTCACTCAGCCCAATTTGCCTGAACGGCGCGCGCCTTCGCGCGCCGTTGCTTCGGAGAAGTTCATGAGCCACCAGCTGTCGGGCGTGTCGCCCGATCCCGCCGAGTTCGTCCGCCGCCACGTGCGCACGGTGCCGGACTGGCCGCAGCCGGGCGTGCAGTTCCGCGACATCACCCCGATCCTGCAGAGCGCGAAGGCGCTGCGCGTGCTGGTCGACCTGCTGGTCGAGCGCTATGTGGGCGCCAAGCTCGATTACGTGGCCGGGCTCGACGCGCGCGGCTTCATCATCGCGCCGATCGTCGCCTACGAACTGAACATCGGCTTCGTGCCGATCCGCAAGGTCGGCAAGCTGCCCTACAAGACCCAATCCGAATCGTACGAGCTCGAATACGGCAGCGCGACGGTCGAAATCCACGAGGATGCCTGCAAGCCGGGCGACCGCGTGATCATCGTCGACGACCTGATCGCGACGGGCGGCACCATGATGGCGGGCAAGAAGCTGCTCGAACGGCTCGGCCCAACGGTGGTGGAGGGGGCGGCGATCATCGATCTGCCCGATCTCGGCGGCTCGGCGCTGCTGCGCGGCGCCGGCCTGCCGCTCTACACGGTCACGGAATTCTCGGGCCACTGAGCGCACCCGAACGCCGTCCGTTGTTACCCCGTTGTTACCCTTTACCCGATTCCTTCCAGCGAGCTAGCCCGGTCATGCCGAACTTCCTGCTGCTCCTCGCCACCTCGATCGAGATCACGGTCGCGCCCGGCCCCGACAACCTACAGGTGCTCGCGCGCGGCATCTCGCAGGGGCGCGCCGCCGGCCTCGTCTCGGCGCTCGGCTTCGCGGCCGGCGTGATGTTCCACACCACGCTCGCCGCGTTCGGCGTGGCGGCGCTGCTGCGCTCGTCGCCGGTGGCCTTCCATAGCCTGAAGTTCGCGGGCGCGGCCTATCTGATCTGGATCGGCATCAAGGCGCTGCGCAGCCAGGGCCTGGCCACGGTCGACGCGCGCGCGCCGCAGCCGCTCCTGACGATCTTCCGGCAGAGCGTGATCGGCAACATGCTGAACCCGAAGGTGACGCTGTTCTTCGTGGGGTGCCTGCCGCAGTTCGTCGACGTGGGCGGTGCGCAGCCGGTTTCGCTGCAGATGTTCGAGCTGGGCCTGCTGTTCATGGCGCAGGCCGCCGTGGTGTTCTCGGTGTTCGGCCTGTGCGCCGGCCTGCTCGGCGCCTGGCTCAAGCGCCGGCCGCGCGCGGGCGTCTGGCTCGACCGGCTGGCGGGCGCGACGTTCATCGGGCTCGGCCTGCGCATCGCGTTCAAGGACTGAGCGGCGTCATGACGTTTTCCTGCATTGCCGCCGCGCGCCGTTTCGACGCGGCCGCGCATGTGCCGTTCGTGATCGCCGGCGAACGCTTCGGCTGGATCCGCCGCGGCGATCTCGACGCGCTGCGCCGCTGGCCCGACGTGTTCGAGATCGATGCCGACCTCGTTGCGCTGTCGACCGCGCTCGATACGCCCGACACGCGCAGCATGGCGCTCGCCAGCGTGATCGGCGCGCTGGCCGCCGAAGGACGGATTCCGGGCTGGCGCAACGAGATCTACGCGATCCGCAATCACTTCGATGCGCCGCCCGTCGCCTATATCGAGCGCGCCGCGTCGCGCTTCTTCGGCACGATGACCTACGCGGTCCACCTGAACGGCATCGTAGAATACGCGTCCGCGCAGCCGCTGCGGATGTGGATCGGGCGGCGCAGCGACACCAAGGCGACCGATCCGGGCATGCTCGACAACGTCGTGGCGGGCGGGATCGGCTGGGGCCTCGGCGTCGAGGACACGCTGGCCAAGGAATGCTGGGAAGAGGCCGGGATCGAGGCGGCGCTTGCCGCGCGCGCGATCGCGGGCCGCACCGTGCACGTGCTCTGCGAGATTTCGGAGGGCACCCAGGCCGAGCAGATCT
This sequence comes from Burkholderia gladioli, assembly GCA_009914575.1. Lineage (GTDB taxonomy): Bacteria > Pseudomonadota > Gammaproteobacteria > Burkholderiales > Burkholderiaceae > Burkholderia > Burkholderia gladioli_B. Next base: position 7,827 of record WNEB01000027.1, on the reverse strand, counting down.
TCGTCTACGACCTGCCGCTGCCGCACGATTTCGTGCCGCGCAACCAGGACGGCGAAGTGGCCGAGCACCGGCTGGCCGACGCGGTCGAGGTGATCGGCTGGCTCGCGGCCGGCGAGGCGACGATGGACGCGAGCCTCGCGATCCTCGACAGCCTGCTGCGCCACCGCGCGCTGGCGGCTGCCGCCGTGCCCGGCATCGACGCGCTGTTCGCGCCGCCGCGCGAGGCCTGAGGCCGGAGCGCTTCCCGGGCTTCGCACACCGAAACAACCGGCGCCCGCGCGTTGCCGCGGGCGCTGCATGGATTCAACCGATTCAAACGATGGAGGTGCGGTCATGTCGACCGACCATAGCTTTATCCTGAAACTGTCGTGTCCCGACAAGCACGGCATCGTGCACGCCGTATCCGGCTTCCTGTTCGAACGCGATACCAACATCGTCGATTCCGCGCAGTTCGGCGACAGCCGCACCAGCGAATTCTTCATGCGCGTGCATTTCGACCAGACCACCGGCAGCGATGTCGAGGCCACGCTCGACGCGCTGCGCAACGATTTCGCGCCGCTCGCCGAGCGCTTCGGCATGCGCTGGGCAATGCACGACGCGCGCGCCAAGCCGCGTGTCGTGATCCTCGTGTCGAAGATCGGCCACTGCCTGAACGACCTGCTGTTCCGCTACCGCACCGGCCAGTTGCCGATCGATATCGTCGCGATCGTGTCGAATCACAAGGATTTCTATCAACTGGCGGCCAGCTACGACGTGCCGTTCCATCACTTCCCGCTGATGGCCGGCGCATCGGCCGAGGCGAAGGCCGCGCAGGAAGCGCGCGTGCTGGACGTGATCGGCGAGCATTCGGCCGACCTGGTGGTGCTCGCGCGCTACATGCAGATCCTGTCGCCGAACATGTGCGAACAGCTCGCCGGCCGCGCCATCAACATCCATCACTCGTTCCTGCCGAGCTTCAAGGGCGCGAAGCCGTATTACCAGGCGTTCGAGCGCGGCGTGAAGCTGATCGGCGCGACCGCGCACTACGTGACGACCGACCTCGACGAAGGCCCGATCATCGAGCAGGAAGTCGAGCGCGTGGACCACAGCATGACGCCCGAGCAGCTGACGGCGATCGGCCGCGACGTGGAATGCGTGACGCTCGCGCGTACCGTGAAGTGGCACGTCGAGCATCGGATTCTGCTGAATGGCACCAAGACGGTGGTGTTCCGTTAATTGGGGAAGTAGGGCGAACGGGGGCGGCCATGCGCGGTCCCCGCTTCGTCAGATCAGGCGCAGCGTCGACAGCTCGCGCTTGATGTAGGCATAGAAGATCGGCGCGGCTATCACGCCGGGCACGCCGAACGCCGCTTCCATCACGAGCATCGCCAGCAGCAATTCCCATGCGCGCGATTCGATCTGTCCGCCGATGATGCGTGCATTCAGGAAGTATTCGAGCTTGTGGATCACGATCAGGAACGCGAGCGAGGCAATCGCCGTGCCCACGCCCACCGATAGCGACACCGCCACGATCAGCGTGTTCGAGATCAGGTTGCCGATCACCGGTATCAGCCCGACGAGGAACGTGATCAGCACCAGCGTCTTGGACAGCGGCATCTTCACGTGCACGACCGGCAGCACGGTCAGCAGGTAAATGGCCGTGAATGCCGCGTTGATCGCCGAGATCTTAATCTGCGCGAACACGATGCGGCGGAACGAATCGGCGAACAGCCCGGCGCGCGCCAGCAGCGCCGTGGAGAGCGGGCGGCGCGCCTTGTTGCGGTCCACGCCGATCGCGATCATCGCGCCGATGATCATTCCGAACAGCACGTGGCCGAAGATCCGCGCGGCGCTCTTGCCGCCTTGCTGGAGCTGGTCCATGTGCTTCGACATCAGGCCGGTGGCTTTCACCTTCATTTGCGCGGCATCCACCGGCAGCACGTTCGCGAGCCAGCCCGGCACGCGCCCGCGCGCCTGGTCGACCATTTGCATCATCTGGCCCATCAGGCCCTGCAAGTTCGGCACCGTGTGCTCGACGTGCTCGATGATCGCGACCGTGAGCCCGGCCAGGCCGCCCACGATCACCACCGACAGCAGCACCACGGCGAGCCAGCGCGCTCGCCCGCTCGACATGTGACGCTCGATGGCCGGCGCGATGGTGTGGACGAGTTGGTAGACGAGCAGCCCGGCCAGCAGTCCCGACAGCAGCTTCAGATGGAGCACCAGGAACAGGCCCAGCACGGCGAGGAGATAGCTGCCGATCTCGATCGCCGACAGCTTGGGCAGGCTGAAATCGCTCGTCAGCCTGACACTGCGCAGGTGAGGCTCGCGCGACGGGGCGTCGCGCTTCGGCTCGGGTTGCTTCTCCATGACGGTTCCTGTTTCGGTCGGTACGGTTCGCGCGCTCGTGGACAAGGCGCACGCCGTCCGCATCTCGCGAGTATAGCAACGATTGACGGCAGAAAATGCCGGTGCGGTTACCGAGAACAGGGGAGCGATGAGCGCGCCGCCGGGCCGTGAAGGCCGCGGCGGCGGCGGGTTTACGGCTTCGGACGCTTGAGTAGCGGCGCGAGGTATTTGCCGGTGAAGCTGGCCTTGGTTTTCGCGACCTGCTCGGGCGTGCCCTGGGCAATGATCTGTCCGCCGCCGGCGCCGCCCTCCGGCCCGAGGTCGATGACCCAGTCGGAGGTTTTGATGACGTCGAGGTTGTGCTCGATGATGACGACCGTGTTGCCCTGGTCGCGCAGCCGGTGGATCACTTCGAGCAGCAGCGCAATGTCGTGGAAGTGCAGGCCGGTGGTCGGCTCGTCGAGGATGTAGAGCGTGCGACCGGTGTCGCGCTTGGACAGTTCCAGCGAAAGCTTGACGCGCTGCGCCTCGCCGCCCGACAGCGTGGTGGCCGACTGGCCGAGCCGGATGTAGCCCAGGCCCACGTCGAGCAGCGTCTTGAGCTTGCGCGCCACCACCGGCACCGCGCTGAAGAACGAATAGGCGTGTTCGACCGTCATGTCGAGCACTTCGCTGATGTTCTTGCCCTTGTACAGCACTTCGAGCGTTTCGCGGTTGTAGCGCTTGCCGTAGCAGATGTCGCACGGCACGTACACATCGGGCAGGAAGTGCATCTCGACCTTCAGCACGCCGTCGCCCTGGCAGGCCTCGCAGCGGCCGCCCTTGACGTTGAACGAGAAGCGGCCCGGATCGTAGCCGCGCTCCTTCGACGCCGGCACGCCCGCGAACAGCTCGCGGATCGGCGTGAACAGCCCCGTGTAGGTGGCCGGATTCGAGCGCGGCGTGCGACCGATCGGCGATTGGTCGACGTTGATGACCTTGTCGAAATGCTCGAGGCCCTCGATCGATTCGTACGGCGCCGGCTCGGCCGACGAGCCGTACAGGTGGCGCGCGACGGCCTGATAGAGCGTGTCGTTGATCAGCGTGGACTTGCCCGAACCGGAAACGCCGGTGATGCAGGTCAGCAGGCCGACCGGCAGGTCGAGCGAGACGTGCTTCAGGTTGTTGCCGTGCGCGTCGCCGATCCGCAGCATGCGGTCCTCGTCGGGCGCCATGCGCTCGTCGGGGTATTCGATGAACTTCTTGCCGGCCAGATACTGGCCCGTCAGCGAGGCCGTGTTGGCCTGCACCTGCTTCGGCGTGCCTTCGGCGATCACCACGCCGCCGTGCTCGCCGGCGCCCGGGCCCATGTCGACCACGTAATCGGCCGTGCGGATCATGTCCTCGTCGTGCTCGACCACTATGACCGAGTTGCCGAGATCGCGCAGGTGCTTGAGCGTGGCGATCAGGCGGGCGTTGTCGCGCTGGTGCAGGCCGATCGACGGCTCGTCGAGCACATACATGACGCCCGTGAGGCCCGAGCCGATCTGCGAGGCGAGCCGGATGCGCTGCGCCTCGCCGCCCGACAGCGTTTCGGCGCTGCGTTCGAGCGACAGGTAATCGAGGCCCACGTTATTGAGGAACGTCAGCCGCGCGACGATTTCCTTGATGACCTTGTCGGCGATCTCGGCCTTCGAGCCGTCGAGCTTGAGGCCGTCGAAATAGCCGAGCGTGTCGCGCAGCGGCCAGCCGCTCACTTCATAGATGGCGCGCGCCTGCTCGCCGGCGCCGACGCGCACGAAGCGCGACTCGCGGCGCAGGCGCGTGCCGTCGCAGGCCGGGCAGGGCTGGTTGTTCTGGTATTTGGCGAGCTCCTCGCGCACCGCGGTCGAATCGGTCTCGCGGTAGCGGCGCTCCAGGTTCGGGATGATCCCCTCGAACACATGCTCGCGGATCGTGGTGCGGCCGCGTTCGTTGATGTACGAGAACGGGATTTCCTGCTTGCCCGAGCCGTACAGCAGGATCTTGCGGACCTTTTCGGGCAGATCCTCGAACGCCGAATCGATATCGAACTCGTAGAACGCCGCCAGGCTCTGCAGCATCTGTAAGTAGAACTGGTTGCGCCGGTCCAAGCCCTTGACCGCGCCGGCGGCCAGCGACAGCGACGGATGCGCCACCACCCGCTTCGGATCGAAGAACGTGATCTGGCCGAGGCCGTCGCATTCCGGGCAGGCGCCCATCGGGTTGTTGAACGAGAACAGGCGCGGCTCGAGCTCCTGCAGCGAGTACGAGCAGATCGGGCAGGCGAACTTCGAGCTGAACAGGTGTTCCTGATCGGTATCCATTTCGAGCGCGATCGCGCGGCCGTCGGCCAGGCGCAGCGCCGTTTCGAACGATTCGGCCAGACGCTGCTTCATGTCCGGGCGAACCTTCAGGCGGTCGACGACCACGTCGATGGTGTGCTTGTCGTTCTTCTTGAGCTTGGGCAGCGATTCGACCTCGTAGATCTTCGCCACGCCCTCGTTGGCCGTGCCGCCGCCCGAGCGCACCCGGAACCGCACGAAACCGTGGGCCTGCATCTCCTCGAACAGCTCGGCGTGCTCGCCCTTGCGGTTGGCGACCACGGGCGCGAGGATCATCAGCTTGGTGTCCTCCGGCAGCGCCAGCGCCGCGTCGACCATCTGCGAGACGCTTTGCGCCTGCAGCGGGATCTCGTGGTCCGGGCAATACGGCGTGCCGACGCGTGCGTACAAAAGTCGCAGGTAGTCGTGGATTTCCGTGACGGTGCCGACGGTCGAACGCGGGTTGTGGGACGTGGCCTTCTGCTCGATAGAAATCGCCGGGGACAAGCCCTCGATCAGGTCGACGTCGGGCTTCTCCATCAACTGAAGAAACTGCCGTGCATAGGCGGACAGGCTTTCGACGTAGCGCCGCTGCCCTTCCGCATAAAGGGTGTCGAACGCCAACGACGATTTGCCCGACCCCGACAGCCCCGTGATCACCACCAGCTTGTGGCGCGGCAGGTCGAGATTGACGTTCTTCAGGTTGTGGGTGCGCGCCCCACGGATACGGATCTGTTCCATGAACCTGGCGAAAGAGGAGGAAACCAAACCAGCACTATAACGGCTTTTCGAGACCGTCGTTTCGGGCTCCCGGCTCTCGATTCCGCCTGCCGCGCAGGGGTTTCGGGGCACGCGCTGCGTATCGTTGCGGCGCAGGCGAGGCAGTCTGGCGGCGCAACTCGGAGCCGGCTTCATCTCCCGCCGCCCGCAATCGGGCGGATGCCCGCTCAAATCGACCAGCTTCCCCCGATGTCCAATCCGTCCGCTTCCTCCGCTCGCATGAGTGCGCCCGAAATGCGCGCGACCGCCTCGCTCGCCGCCATCTTCGCGCTGCGCATGCTGGGCCTGTTCATGATCATGCCGGTGTTTTCCGTCTACGCGAAAACGATTCCCGGCGGCGACAACGTGCTGCTCGTCGGCATCGCGCTCGGCGCCTACGGCGTGACCCAATCGCTGCTCTATATCTTCTACGGCTGGGCGTCGGACCGTTTCGGCCGCAAGCCGGTGATCGCATTCGGCCTGCTGGTGTTCGCGCTCGGCGCGTTCATCGCGGCGTTCGCCCACGACATCACGTGGATCATCGTCGGTCGGGTCGTGCAGGGAATGGGGGCGGTATCGTCGGCGGTGCTGGCGTTCATTGCCGACCTGACCTCCGAGCGCAACCGCACCAAGGCTATGGCGATGGTCGGCGGCTCGATCGGCGTGTCGTTCGCGGTGGCGATCGTCGGTGCGCCGATCGTGTTCCACTGGGTCGGCATGAACGGGCTGTTCACGATCGTCGGCGTGCTGTCGCTGCTCGCGATCGGCGTGGTGTTCTGGGTGGTGCCCAATGCGCCGAAGCCGGTGCACGTGAAGGCGCCGTTCGCCGAGGTGCTGCGCAATACCGAACTGCTGCGCCTGAATTTCGGCGTGCTGGTGCTGCATGCCACGCAAACCGCGCTGTTCCTCGTCGTGCCGCGCCTGCTGGTGGACGCCGGGCTGCCGGTGGCCTCGCACTGGCAGGTGTATCTGCCGGTGATGGGGCTGGCCTTCGTGGCGATGGTGCCGGCCATCATCGTGGCCGAGAAGCGCGGCAAGATGAAGCAGGTGCTGCTCGGCGGCATCGCGTCTATCCTAATCGGCCAGTTGTTGCTCGGCTCCACCCCGCATACGATTGTGATCGTCGCGGCGGTGCTGTTCGTGTACTTCCTCGGCTTCAACATTCTCGAGGCTTCGCAGCCCTCGCTCGTTTCGAAGCTAGCACCGGGTTCGCGCAAGGGCGCGGCCACCGGCGTCTACAACACCACGCAATCGATCGGCCTGGCGCTGGGCGGCGTGGTGGGCGGCTGGCTGCTGAAGACGGGCGGCGCGAACGAGGTGTTCTATACCTGCTCGGGGCTCGTCGCTGTGTGGCTTATAATCGCCGCCAGCATGAAAGCGCCGCCGCGCAAGGCCTGACGGGCTGCGCGCCGCGGCGGTTTCGAATCTATTGGAGAAATACATGGCATCCGTCAACAAGGTCATTCTCGTCGGCAACCTCGGCGCCGATCCCGAAGTGCGTTACCTGCCGAGCGGCGATGCCGTGGCGAATATTCGTCTCGCCACCACCGACCGCTACAAGGACAAGGCAAGCAACGAATTCAAGGAAGTGACCGAGTGGCATCGCGTGGCGTTCTTCGGTCGTCTGGCCGAGATTGTCAACGAGTACCTGAAGAAGGGCTCGGCGGTGTACATCGAAGGGCGCCTGCGTACCCGCAAGTGGCAAGGTCAGGACGGCCAGGATCGCTACTCGACCGAAATCGTCGCGGATCAGATGCAGATGCTCGGCGGTCGCGGCGGTTCGGGCGGTGGCGGCGGTGGTGACGATGGCTACGGCGGTGACGATGGCTACGGCGGTGGCGGCGGTGGCGGCGGTGGTGGTGGCTACAGCGGCGGTGGCGGTGGCGGCGGTTACGGCGGCGGCAACCGTGGCGGTGGCGGCGGTGGCCGTGCATCGGGCGGCGGCGGTGGCGGTTCGAGCCGTCAGAGCCAGCAGCCGTCGGGCGGCGGTTTCGACGAGATGGACGACGATATCCCGTTCTGATCGGCAACGCGCTCTCTGCTGTAACAAGACCTCGGCCCTGCGCCGGGGTCTAATGAGATGGTCACCCCCACCCTACACGCGGGTTACGCTGTAGGGTGTTTTTTTTTCTGGAGAGGCCATCATGCAAGACGCGACGCTGGTTGGGATCGATCTGGGCAAGCATTCGTTTCACCTTCACGGGCAGGACCGGCACGGCAAAGCCGTGTTTCGCAAGAAGGCGGGACGCAAGCAGTTGATCGAGTTCTTCGCCACGTTTCACGCCTGCACGTTGGTCATGGAAGCTTGCGCCGGGGCGCATCACATGGCCCGCAAGCTCGCCAGCTTCGGGCACCAGGTCAAGCTGATCTCGCCGCAGTTCGTGCGGCCCTTCGTCAAGAGCAACAAGAACGACTTCGT
>WNEB01000026.1 GCA_009914575.1 Burkholderia gladioli | reverse complement strand
GACCGTGGTAGCCAATACTGCTCGCGCGAGCACCGCGCCCTGTTGGAGCAATACGCTTTGATCGCCAGCATGAGTGCCAGAGGCAACTGCTACGACAACGCAGCAATGGAGAGTTGGAACCACAGTCTGAAGGTCGAGGCCATCCATGGTGAACACCTCGCCACACGGGAGCAGGCCAAGGCTCATGTGTTTGACTACATTGAGGTTGACTACAATCGGATCCGGCTGCACTCGACCCTGGGCTACCTCAGCCCAGAGCAGTACGAGCTGGCCAATGTCGCTTAGATGGGTGTCCGTAAATCAGGGCAAGATCAGCACGTCGATGCCGCCGGCCACGCACAGGTAGCCGCGCATGCCGTGTTGGGCAGCGGGCAGCGTCAGCGTGTCGCCGACCGCGACCGGCAGGCTCCACCATGAATAGACGGCGCGCTCGCCGAGCGTCGCGCCGAATTCGGTGCCGGTGATGGCGATCCGGGTGGCGCGCGGGCAGCGGAACGCAGCCGGGCCGAACGTGATCTCGATGGCGGTCGCGTCGGGCCGGTTGCCCACCAGCCGGTTGCCGACTTCGAGCGCCAGCGTGTCGAGCGCGCCGCCGAGCGCGCCGCCGAGATGGCGAAAGCCGCGCCGGTCGGCGTCCTGCACCGTGGAGAGCGGGCCGGCGCGCAGGACTTCGATGCCGGCGGAAGCGGAGCGGGCATTCATGCGCCGTGCACCTCCGAAACGCTGAAACGCACGCGGTCGCCCGGCTGCAGCAGCGTGGGCGGCGTGCGCGAGGGATCGAACAGCGCCAGCGCGGTGCGGCCGATCAACTGCCAGCCGCCGGGCGCCGAGGCGGGATAGATGCCGGTTTGCGTGCCGCCGATGCCCACCGCGAGCCGACCGGCACCTCGATGCGCGGCACGGTGCGGCGCGGCGTGTGCAGCGCGGCTTCCAGCCCGCCCATGTAGGCGAAGCCGGGCTGGAAACCGAGGAAGAACACCACGTAGTCGCCGGCCGCGTGGCGCTCGGCCACCTCGCGCGGCGCGAGGCCGGTGTGGGCGGCCACCGCCGCCAGATCGGGGCCGGCCTCTCCGCCGTAGATCACCGGGATTTCCACCTCGCGGCCCGGTCCGGCGGCCGGGTCGGCCTCGCGCCAGGCGGCGTCGAGGCGCGGTGTCAGCGCGGCGGCCGAGGTTGCGAGCGGATCGAACACGATCGTCAGGTTGTTCATGCCGGGCACCACGTCGACCACGTGCGGCCACGTGCGCGCAGCCGCGGCCGCCGCCCAGACGCGCCGCTGGCAGTCGAGCGTGGCGGGCGGCGGCGCTTCGCAGCAGACGGCGGTATCGCCAAGCGGATACAGACGGGGAGCGGTCATGGGAGGCTCGCGGGCATCGGTTCGAGGCGATGATACAACATCAATAAATTGTCGATAATTTATAGATAAGAATTTTGCAAAATGGCCGGACGGCCCATCGATCTGGCGTACAATGCGGCAGTTTTTCGTCTCCCATGGTTCCCGACGTGACCGACATCACCCAACGCCATCCGACCCAGATCGTCTCGGCCGAGCATCTCGTCTCGAACGAAAGCGTCGAACTGTCCGAGCTCGAGTACGGGCTGATGGCGGGCAATGCGTTCAACCGCTGGATGGTGCGCTGCATGGCCGCCGCCGGCGCGAAGGACATGACCGCGATCGAGGTCTCGCTGCTGCACCACGTCGGCCATCGCGACCGCGCGAATAAGCTGGCCGACATCTGGCTTCGTGCTGAATATCGAGGATACGCACGTCGCCACCTACGCGCTGAAGAAGCTCGCCGCGCGCGGCTACGTGGCCGGGGAGAAATCGGGCAAGGAAGTGCTGTTCTCGGTGACGCCCGAGGGACGGGCGCTGTGCGAACGCTACCGCGAGGTGCGCGAGCGCTGCCTGATCGACACGCTGCGCGACAGCGGCCTGACCAACGCCCAGATCGGCGAGGCCGCGCAATTGCTGCGCAGCGCGTCGGGGCTGTACGACACGGCGGCGCGGGCCGCCGCGTCGCTGTGACGCCGATGATGCCGACAACTCAGGCAGATCAGCCGGTCGAGCCCGACCGGTACGCGTAGCACTCGGTGACGATCCAGTCGAGCGGGCGGTCGTGCGATTCGCGCGGCAGCGCTTCGATCGCCGACACCTCGTAGGCCACGCCGATCGTGACCGGCAACGCGTCGTTCGGCCAGGCGGCCAGCGTGCGGTCGTAATAGCCGTCGCCGTAGCCGAGCCGGAAGCCCTGCTTGTCGAACCCGACGCACGGAATCAGCAGCAGGTCGGGCACCACGGGCGCGCCGTCGGCCGGTTCGGGGATGCGGTGATGGCCGGTGCGCATCGGCGCATCGGTCGACCAGGTGCGGAACGAGAGCGGCGTGTAGGGCTGCGCGATCACCGGCAGCGCGGCGCGCCGGCGCGTGTCGTCCTGCAGCCATTCGGCGATCGCCTCGCGTGCGTCGAACTCGCCCGGCAGCGGCCAGTAGAAGCCCGCCGTGAGCAGCGGATGCTTGCCGAGCAGATCGAGAATGCGGTGCGCGAGCGCAGCGTTCGCGACCGTGTCGCGATTCGCTTCGCGACGCAGCGGCGAGAGCGTTTCGCGCAGCGTTTGCTTGCGATTGACGACAGGGGGGCGTGCTATGCTTTCGCTCACTTCGTGCTCCAGTCAAAACGATGTCCAACAGCCTCGTCCGAGTATATCGCGCGGTCGCCACCACGCTGTCGGCGGTGGTGCTGGCCGCAGGCGCAGCCGCGTGTGCCGCCCAGCCCGTCGACGACGTTTCGTCGAACGACGACCAGATTTTCGTCCAGTTGCGCGAATCCGCGCGCGCGAACAATCCCGCGCGCGCCGCGCAGCTTGCCGCGATGATCCCGAATTATCCGGCGCCCACCTACCTCGAGTATTTCCAGATCAAGCCGCAGTTGTTCGACACGTCGGGCCACGCGCGCCTCGACGCGCCCGACGCGCCGGTGCTGAGCTTCCTGCAGCGCAACGACGGCCAGGCGATCGCCGACCGCATGCGCAACGATTACCTGCTCGTGCTCGGCGCGCGCCACGACTGGCGCAACTTCGACGAGCAATACAAGCGCTTCGTGCTCGACGACGACACCCAGGTCAAGTGCTACTCGCTCGAATCGCGCGCCTCGCGCGGCGAGAACGTGGCCGACATGGCGCGGCGCCTGCTCGTCGATCCGAAGTATTACGGCGATGCGTGCGTCGATCTGATCTCGGCGCTCGCCCTCAATCGCCAGTTCTCGCCGGACGACGTCTGGGCGCAGGCGCGGCTCGCCTACGAACAGAACTACACGAGCACCGCCGGCAAGATCGTCGACGTGCTCGGCCAGCGCCCGGCCGGCCTCGACCAGGCCGCCAGCGCGCCGCCGCTGTTCCTCGCGCGCGGCGTGGGCAGCGATGCCGCCTCGCGTCAGCTCGCGCTGATCGCGATCACGCGCATGGCGCGCAACGATCCCGACGCGGCCGCCGGCATGATGGGCACGCTCGGCCAGTTCTCGAAGCCGGAGCAGGCGATCGCCTGGGGCGAGATTGGCCTGCAGGCCGCGGTCAAGCGCTCGCCGATGGCCGTGCAGTATTACAAGCAGTCGACCGGCGCGCCGCTGTCGGTGCAGGGTTACGAATGGCGCGTGCGCGCCGCGCTGCTGGCCGGCGACTGGCCGATGGTGCGCTGGTCGATCGAGCAGATGCCCGACGAACTGCGCGCGCAGCCTTCGTGGCTGTACTGGCACGGTCGCGCGCTGAAACAGGCCGGCGACGCGGCCGGCGCCAAGCGCGATTTCGACCAGGTCGCGGGCCGCTTCGATTTCTACGGCCAGCTGTCGGCCGAGGAACTGGGTCAGCAGACCGTGATTCCGCCGCGCACCACGGTGAGCGACTCCGAGGTCGATGCGATGAGCCAGGTGCCCGGCTTCGCGCTGGCGCGCCGCTTCTACGCGCTGAACCTGCGCCTCGAAGGCAACCGCGAATGGAACTGGCCGCTGCGCGGCATGACCGACCGGCAACTGCTGGCCGCCGCCGAGTACGCGAAGCGCATCGACATGCTCGACCGCACCGTCAACACGACCGACCGCACGACGGCGATGCACGATTTCACGCTGCGCTACCCGTCGCCGTACCGGCCGATCGTCGAGCGCTACGCGCAGACCAACGGCCTCGACGTCGAATGGGCCTACGGGCTGATCCGCCAGGAATCGCGCTTCATCACCAACGCGAAATCGTCGGTGGGCGCGGGCGGGCTCATGCAGCTGATGCCGGCCACGGCGCAGATGGTGGCGAAGAAGATCGGCCTGGGCGGCATCACGCGCGCGCAGATGCACGACATCGACACCAACATCCAGCTCGGCACCTGGTATCTGTCGGACATCTATCAGAAGTTCGACAATTCGGCCGTGCTGGCCACGGCCGGCTACAACGCCGGGCCGGGCCGGCCGCGCCAGTGGCGGCAGGCGCTCACGCAGCCGGTCGAGGGCGCGATCTTCGCGGAAACCATCCCGTTCAACGAAACGCGCGATTACGTGAAGAACGTGCTGTCGAACACCACCTATTACGCGGCGCTGTTCGAGGGCAAGCCCGAATCGCTGAAGGCGCGGCTCGGCTTCGTCGCGCCCTGAGCGCCCTGACCGGGTGAGTCGCGCGGCCCGGTATGGCGGCGAGGCGCCCGGTTTCGCGGCCCCGTCGGCGCGCCGTTTCGACATCTGACGGGAGGCTCGCTCATGGATCGTCCTATCGTCGCGCTCGTCGGCGGCACCGGCTTCATCGGCGCCCGGCTCGTCGCCACGCTGCTGCGCGACGGCTGCGCGGTGCGGATCGCGGCGCGACGCCGCGAGCACGCGCGGCATCTCGCGATGCTGGCCGTGGACATCGCCGAAGCCGGCGGGTTCGACCCCGGCTCGCTCGCGCGTGTCGTGGCGGGCGCGGATGTCGTCGTCAATCTGGTCGGCACGCTGCACGGCGGCCACGGGCACCCCTACGGCGAAGGGTTTCGCGCGGCGCATGTCGCGCTGCCCGCCGCGCTGGCCGCTGCCTGCGTCGAGACGGGCGTGCCGCGGCTCGTGCACGTCAGCGCGCTCGGCGCCGATCCCGGCGGGCCGAGCATGTATCTGCGCTCGAAGGGCGACGGCGAGGCCGCGCTGCATGCGGCGGCCGATGCGTCGGGCGGCGCGCTGGCGGTCACGGTGCTGCGACCGTCGGTCGTGTTCGGCCCCGGCGATTCGTTTCTGACCACCTTCGCGCGCCTGCAGCGGCTGCTGCCGGTGCTGCCGGTGCTGCCGCTCGCGATGCCCGACGCGCAGTTCCAGCCGGTCTACGTCGGCGACGTCGCGCAGGCGCTGCGCATGGCGTGCAGCCTGCGCGAGGCGCGCGGCGCCACCTACGAACTGGGCGGGCCCGCGCGTCTACACGCTCGAACACCTGGTGCGCTATTGCGGCGCGCTGACCGGGCGCGCGGCACGGATCGAGCGCCTGCCCGGCGAGCCGCTGCTCACGCGCGACAACCTGGCGTCGATGCGCGTGCCGAACGTGATGCACGGGCCGCTCGCGCCCGAACTCGGCATCCGGCCGGCCAGCATCGAGGGCGTCGCGCCCGGCTATCTCGGCGCGGGCGTCGGCGGCACGCGGCACGACGCCTGGCGCGCGCGCCGATAGCGACCGGCGCCGCCGAACCGGCTGCCGGGCGCGCGCCGCACCCCCGCCGGCCCGGCCCGCGCCTTTTTCCGAATCCTGAACGAACCGCACGAGGCAAGCATGCAACTGATCATCGGTGACAAAAACTACTCGTCCTGGTCGATGCGACCGTGGGTGCTGATGCGCCATTTCGGCATCGCGTTCGACGAGACGCTGATCGCGCTGCGCACGCCCGACACCGACCAGCAGATCCGCGCGGTCTCGCCGTCCGGCAAGGTGCCGTGCCTGATCGACGACGTTGGTCACGCGATCTGGGATTCGCTCGCGATCGCCGAGACGCTCGCCGAGCGTCATCCGGCGCAGGCGCTGTGGCCGGCCGATCCGGCCGCGCGCGCGGGCGCGCTGCGCGCCGGTCGAGATGCATTCGGGCGCCTCTCTTGAATTTCGAGTGGGTGGATTTTCCGGGTCAAGGGCGGGCTAAGCCCGGCGCAGCGAACCCTTGATGCGGAGAAATCTACGAGCACGCTTGAGGGCTCGGGCCAGGCAAAGCCTTGCGCCGCCTGGCCCCCGAGCCCGTCCGGCGGCGAGGACTTCCCCGCCTTGGGCGGGGCTAGGGGTGGGAAGATACCGTTTTGCGACGTAGGTTTTCGTACCCCGGCGGCCCTTTTCACCCACTCAAATTTCAAGAGAGCCCGAACAATCAGGGCGGTCACAGCTCGTGGTCGGAGACGAGCGGCTCGATCAACGGCAGCCGATGGGGGCTGCGCGGCAATGAGGATCTCGGCGGCGGCCTGAAGGCGATCTTCGTGCTCGAGAACGGTTTCGGCATCAACAACGGCACGCTCAAGCAGAACGGCCGCGAATTCGGCCGCCAGGCCTTCGTCGGGCTCGCGCACAGCCAGTTCGGCTCCGTCACGCTGGGCCGCCAGTACGACAGCGTGGTCGGCTTCGTCGGGCCGCTCTCGCTGACCGGCACGCAATACGGCGGCACGCAGTTCGCCCACCCGTTCGACAACGACAACCTGAACAACTCGTTCCGGGTCAACAACTCGGTCAAGTACAGCAGCACCAACTGGAACGGGCTGAAATTCGGCGCGTTGTACGGCTTCTCGAACAGCAACCAGTTCTCGAACAATCGCGTGTACAGCGCGGGCGTGTCGTACAGCTACATGGGCTTCAACCTGGCTGCCGGCTACTTGCAGCTGAACAACGACATCACCGGCCTGACCACCGCAGCCGTCAGCAACGCGAATGGCGCGGTGGCAGGCGACAACACGTTCGTCGGCAATCGTCAGCGCGTGTTCGGCGGCGGCCTGAACTACACGTTCGGCCCGGCCACGACCGGCTTCGTGTTCACGCAGACGCGCGTGAACCGTGCGCTCGGCATCGGCGGCGGCGCCTCTGGAACATCGGCCGGCATCGGCCTCGACGGCACCTTCGCGCGCTTCAACAACTACGAAGTCAACGCCCGCTACTCGCTGACGCCGGCGCTTTCGGTGGCAGGTTCCTGGACCTACACGGCGGGCTTCCTGGACGACCGCCATCCGGGCTGGAACCAGTTCAACCTGCAGACCGACTACGCGCTGTCGAAGCGTACCGACATCTACCTGCAGGGCGAGTATCAACACGTGAGCACCGACGGCCTCGGCATCGGCGCCTACGTGAACGGCCTGGGCGGCGCCTCGTCGACCAACCAGCAGATCGCCGTCACGGCCGGCCTGCGTCACCGCTTCTGACGCCACGCAGCCGCCGCACCATGACAAAAGCGCCCCGCGGGGCGCTTTTGTTTTTGCCGCTCGTTCGAGCGGGTTGTGCCAGACGGAACGCGTCAGGCGCCCGGCGCCGGGTAACGCACGTCGAGCACGTCCACCGGCTGCGGGCCGGCCGGCGTCATCAACGTGACCGTTTCACCGATGCGCGACTTCAGCAGCGCACGCGCGATCGGCGACACCCAGCTTACGTGGCCGAGGTCGAGATCGACCTCGTCGACGCCGACGATCGTGATCGTGTGTTCGTCGCCATCCTCGGTCGCGTAATCGACCGTCGCGCCGAAGAACACCTGATCGGCGCTTTCCTGGCGGCTCGCGTCGACCACTTCGGCCAGATCGAGACGCTTGGTCAGGAAACGGATGCGGCGGTCGATTTCGCGCAGGCGACGCTTGCCGTAGATGTAATCGCCGTTCTCGGAACGGTCGCCGTTCGACGCGGCCCACGACACGAGCTTGACGACCTCGGGCCGCGCCTCGTCGATCAGATGCAGCAACTCGTCGCGCAGCCGCTTGTGGCCGGCCGGCGTGATGTAGTTTTTCGCGCCGACCGGGATCGCGGGCAATGCCTGGCCGAGATCGTCGTCGTCATCGCCGTCCGACTCCTTCACAAACGCCTTGTTCATGCTGTTCCGACTACCTTTCGACTGCCAATGGGATCCTGCAAGGATACACGAACGCTTCACGCGAAGAAATTGCGACGAAACACTTCCCTTTCCCTAAAAACCTTGCTATGTTTCCAATTCTGCGTGCGGCTGTAGCTCAGTTGGATAGAGTACTTGGCTACGAACCAAGGGGTCGTGGGTTCGAATCCTGCCAGCCGCGCCACCTTTGAAGGGCCTTCCTCTGGGAAGGCCCTTTTGTTTTGCGCGCGCGATTGGCTTTGCCGGGCAAGACCATAAAAAAGCGGCACGATGCCGAAGCTTCGTACCGCTTTCTTCTGCCGCGGGCGGGCCTTGGCCTATCCTGCGCGCCGCCAGCCCCGTACAGCCCTTCTCAATAGTCCTGCCGGTCCCGATCGATCCGCATGCCGCCGTCGTGACGCGCATCATGGGCCGTATCGTCGCTCGAGCGCTCGCGCATGATCCGCATGACGTCGGGGCTCGTGCGCACGCGGCGCATGACGTTGGCGAGGTGAACGCGATCGCTGACCTGGATCACGAAGCGCAGGATCGTCGATTCATGCGAGAGATCCTCGTCCATCGCGATGTGGACGATGTTCGCATCGACCGAGGTGATGTCGGCCGCGACGCGCGCGAAGATGCCCTTGGTGTTCTTGACCAGCACCTTGACAGTCACGTCGAACAGGCGGCCCGGCTGCGGCGCCCAGGCGACGTCGATCCAGCGGCCCGGATCGCGGCGGTGGATACGCTGCGCCACCCGGCAATCGGTCGTGTGGATCGCCATGCCGAGGCCGATGCCGATATAGCCCATGATGGCGTCGCCCGGAATCGGCCGGCAGCAGGCGGACAACTGCACCGACATGCCTTCGGTGCCCGTGATCGCAACCGGCGGCGCATTGTGCGCCGGACGCTCGGCGCGCGACAGGTCGTCGTCGGCATCGCGCCCGCTCATCAGCACCTCGATGCGCTTGGCCATCACCTGCGGCACGCGGCGGCCGAGGCCGATATCCGCGAATATTTCCTGACGGCTCTTGTTGCCCGTCCACTGCACCAGCTTTTCCCAGATTTCCGGCTCGATGTCGGCCAACGCCAGCCCGTAACTCTTGAGGCTCTGGTCGACGAGACGCTCGCCCAGCTGCACCGATTCGGTCAGGCGCATCGTCTTCAGATAGTGGCGGATGGCCGAGCGCGCCTTGCCGGTGCGCACGAAACCGAGCCACACCGGGTTCGGCTTCGAATACGGCGCCGTGATCACCTCGACGATGTCGCCGCTCTTCAGCTCGGTGCGCAACGGCAGCAGTTCGTTGTTGATCTTGACGGCCACGCACTGATTGCCGAGATCGCTGTGCACCGCGTAGGCGAAATCGAGCGCCGTGGCGCTGCGCGGCAACGCCATGATCTTCGACTTCGGCGTGAACACGTAGACGGCGTCGGGGAACAGGTCGATCTTGACGTGTTCGAGGAACTCGCTCGAATCGCCGGCTTCGCTCTGGATATCGAGCAGCGACTTGAGCCACTGGTGCGCGCGCATCTGCACGTCGTTGAGATCCGCGCCGCCGTTCTTGTAGAGCCAATGCGCGGCCACGCCGGCTTCGGCGATCTCGTGCATCTTGCGGGTGCGAACCTGGAATTCGATCGGCGCGCCGAACGGGCCGACCACCGTCGTATGCAACGACTGGTAGCCGTTCATCTTCGGGATCGCGATGTAATCCTTGAACTTGCCCGGCACCGGCTTGTAGAGCGCATGCAGCGCGCCGATGCAGGTGTAGCACTCGAGCGGATGCTCGACCACCACGCGGAAGCCATAGACATCGAGCACCTGCGAAAACGACAGCTGCTTGTCGCGCATCTTGCGGTAGATGCTGTAGATCGTTTTTTCACGGCCCATGATCTCCGCTTCGAGCTTCGCCTCGCCCACCGTGCGCTGCGCCGATTCGAGGATCTTGCCGATCAATTCGCGGCGATTGCCGCGCGCGGCCTTCACGGCCTTCTCGAGCGTGGCGTAACGGTGCGGGTTGAAGTTCGCGAAGCTCATGTCCTGCAGCTCGCGATAGGTGTTGTTCAGGCCCAGGCGGTGCGCGATGGGCACATAGATGTCGAGCGTTTCGCGCGCGACGCGGCGGCGTTTTTCCGTCGGCACCGCGCCGAGCGTGCGCATGTTGTGCAGGCGGTCGGCCAGCTTCACGAGGATTACGCGCACGTCGCGCGCCATCGCCAGCAGCATCTTGCGGAAATTTTCCGCCTGCGCTTCCTCTCGGCTGCGGAACTCCATCTTGTCGAGCTTCGACAGGCCGTCTACCAGCTCGGCGACCTTCGGGCCGAACCGCTCGGCCAGCTCGCTCTTGGTCACGCCCTGATCTTCCATCACGTCGTGCAGCAGCGCGGCCATGATGGCCTGGGCGTCGAGCTTCCAGCCGGCGCAGATTTCCGCGACGGCGACGGGATGGATGATGTAGGGTTCGCCGCTTTGGCGATATTGACCGAGGTGGGCTTCGTCACTGAAGTGAAACGCCGCCTTCACCTCCTTGATCTCTTCCGGGCCGAGATACTCGGCAAGCGCGGCGGTCAGTTTCGCGATCGAAACGACGCCATGCTTGCGAGGTTGCTCCGGTGTATTGGTCGGCCCGAACAGGTGGCGAAACGATTGTTCGAGGACCGCGTCGATGTACTGCCGCGCCGGCGAGGTGGCCGTGGCTTCTTCGGCCTGGCCGGCCTCCGCGGAAGCGGACGATGTTGAGTTGCTCATGTTCGCCTCCTCAGGTTGGCACGCCGGTTTTGCGGAGGCTCTCTTGAAATTTGAGTGGGTGAAAATGGCCGCCGGGGTACGAAAACCTACGTCGCAAAACGGTATCTTCCCACCCCTAGCCCCGCCCCAAGTCTGGGAAGTCCTCGCCGCCGGCCGGGCTCGGGGGCCAGGCGGCGCAAGGCTTTGCCTGGCCCGAGCCCTCAAGCGTGTTCGTAGATTTCTCCGCATCAAGGGTTCGCTGCGCCGGGCTTCGCCCGCCCTTGACCCGGAAAAATCCACCCACTCGAAATTCAAGAGAGGCTGTGCGGATTACATGACGGTAAGGACCGAGTGTGCCTTAAACCGGCACCTTCTTCAGCATCTCGAGGCCGACCTGCCCGACCGCGATCTCGCGCAGCGCGACGACGGTGGGCTTGTCGCGGCTTTCGATCTTCGGCGTGTGGCCTTGCGCGAGTTGACGCGCGCGATAGGTGGCGGCGAGCGCCAGTTCGAAGCGATTCGGGATTTGCTTCAGGCAGTCTTCGACGGTAATGCGAGCCATGTTGGGTATTCCTTCTGAATATGGTGGCTATTCTACCTTATGTCCCTCGTCCGCCGCCGTCACTCGGCATGCGGGAGATGGATGCCGAGCTCGATGAAAAGCTCGGTGTGGCGTGCGTACTGCGACGCGACGCGCAGGCGCGTGGCGGCCACGATCCGCTGCAGCTCCGAGAGCGCCGTCTCGAAGTGCTCGTTGATCACGACGTACTCGGCTTCCGAAGCGTGCGCGATCTCGCTGCCGGCCGCGAGCAGGCGGCGCGTGATGACGTTCGGTTCGTCCTGGCCGCGCTTCTTGAGGCGCTCCTCGAGCGCCTCCAGCGACGGCGGCAGGATGAAGATGCCGACCGCGTTGCGGAACTGCTTCTTGACCTGCTGCGCGCCCTGCCAGTCGATCTCGAGCAGCACGTCGCGACCGCTCTGCATCTGCTGCTCGATCCACACGCGCGAGGTGCCGTAGTAGTTGCCGTGCACCTCGGCACTTTCGAGGAACTCGTGGTGCGCGTGACGCGCACGGAAATCCTCGACGGTGGTGAAGTGGTAATGCTCGCCGTCCTGTTCGCCCGGACGCGGCTTGCGCGTCGTGTACGAGATCGACAGGCAGAGCTCGCTGTCCTTGGCGAGCAGCGCGTTCACGAGCGTGGACTTGCCCGCGCCCGACGGCGCCACCACCATGAAAAAGTTGCCGGGATACGCGCCGGCATGCAGCGCGTGCGCGTCGCGGTTCGATTCGGTCATCTTGCGGCTCTCTTGAAAAATGAGTGGATTACGCGACATGCGGGTTGATCTTCGAGAAGTCGAGCTTGCCGGCGATCAGAAACAGCACGGTCCGCATGGTCGTGAGGTTGGTGTATCCGCGTGCCTTTCGCTTGGCGGCCTGGAAGAGTCCGTTGATGGCTTCCAGGAAGCCGTTGGTCTGACGCGTCTGCGTCCAGGCCACGATGCCGGCGAAGTGCTTGCGAATCATGCGCACGACGTCCTTCATCGGCTCGACCTTCGAGCGCATGACGTTGGTGCACCACTGCTCGA
>WNEB01000025.1 GCA_009914575.1 Burkholderia gladioli | reverse complement strand
CGGCAACCACCGCGACCGCCCAACCTCCACGACGGCCGCATCACGACCGATCGGCCCAACGAGATGTGGGGTACCGACGGGACCAAGGTCCAAACCGTCGACGAGGGGATGGTCTGGATCTTCGCGGTCGTCGATCATTGCGATGCGATGTGTGTCGGCATCCACGTCACCAAGATCGGCGATCGATTCGCCGCCCTGGAACCTGTCAGTCAAGGTCTGCGCGAGCACTTCGGCTCGACCGAAGCCGACGCCGACCGCGGACTGTCGCTGCGGATGGATCACGGCTCGCAATACACGTCGGACGACTTCCGCAACCAGATCAAATTCTGGGGCGTGACGCCGAGCTACGCCTTCGTCGCCGAGCCGCAGACTAACGGCGTCGCCGAGCGCTTCAATCGGACCATGAAGGAGCAAGCTATCCACGGGCATCTGTTCAAAAACGTAGACGAGGTACGGGCTGCCGTCGTCGCGTTCAAGGATCGATACAATCGCGAATGGCGCCTCGAGAAACTGGGCTTCAAATCACCTCTCGAAGCCCGTCAGGCCAGCCTCTTGAAGTTCGCGGCCTGATCGCAAAACCGTGTCTAAACAACCGGATCCGCTACACGCTGACGAAATCGACGATGTCCTCGGGCCGCGCCTGCGCCAGCACCTGCTTGAAGGCCGGATGCGCATCGCCCTCCTCCGTCACCGCGAACGGCGTGCCGACCTGCACGCCGTTCGCGCCCAGCGCAAGCGCCGCGCGCACCGCCGCGTGGCTGTTGATGCCGCCGCCCACGATCAGCGGAATCGCCTCGCGCGCCAGGCCCAGCGCGCGGATCGCCGCGCCTGCCTCGTCGAGCACGCGCGCGAAATCGAAGCGCGGGTCGCTCGCGTCCTCGATGCGCGCCACGCCGAGATGGCCGCCCGCATGGGCCGGATGCTCGATCACGATCGCATCGGGCAGGCGGCCCTTCTTCATCCATTTCTTCAGCACCAGCGCGATGCCGCGCGCGTCGGACAGGATCGGGATCAGCGCGATGTCGTGCCCGTCGGCCAACTCGGGCAGATCGAGCGGCAGCCCCGCGCCCATCACGATCGCGTCGGCACCCGACTCGCAGGCCACGCGCACGTAATCGGCATGCGTGCGCACCGCCTTCATTACGTTGACGGCGATCATGCCGCGCCCCTCGCTCCAGCTTCGCGCGAGGGCGATCTCGCGGCGCAGCGCCTCGAGGTTCGCGGCGTCGAGCGTGTCGCGGCCGGGCTGCGCGCGGCAGCGTTCGAGCAGATCCGCGTGGTGATGGCGCAGATCGATGCTGGCGATCGTGCCGAGCGCGCCCTCGCGCGCCACGCTGCCGGCCAGCCGGTGCGCCGAAACCCCGACGCCCATGCCGCCCTGCACGACGGGAAGCAGCGAACGGCCGCGAATCGTCAGCGGCGGGAAGGAACGGGAGGGACTCATCGAAAACCTCTTATGGGCTGCGTCGGAAAGGTTCGATGATCGGGGAATGGCAAATGCGGAGGTTGATGCGCATCAAATGCGCGGTGCGGGCAACGGCGGAAAGCGGGAAAACATCGCGAACGCAGGGCAGAAAGGAAACAGGGCGCGTGGGCTGGCCGACCGAAGCCGGCGCGGCGTGCGTGAAGGCTTACGCCTTTTCCTGCGCCGCCAGGAAATCCTCGTAATTGCCGCCGAAGTCGTTCAGGGTGCCGTTGGTGCGCACCTCGATGATGCGATTGGCCAGGCCGCTCACGAACTCGCGGTCGTGCGAGACGAAGATCAGCGTGCCGTCAAACTTCTCGAGCGCGATCTGCAGCGACTCGATCGATTCCATGTCCATGTGGTTGGTAGGCTCGTCCATCAGCAGCACGTTATGGCGGCCCAGCATCAGCTTGCCCCAGATCATGCGGCCCTTCTCGCCGCCCGACAGCACCTTGACCGACTTCTTGATGTCGTCCGCCGAGAACAGCAGGCGACCGAGCGTGCCGCGCACGGCCGTTTCGTCGTCGCCGTCCTTGCGGTAATCGTCGATCCAGTCCATCAGCGTCACGTCGTTCGGGAATTCCTCGTACGTGTCCTGCGGCATGTAGCCGATGTTCGCGTTCTCGGCCCACTTCACGGTGCCGTGATCGAGTTCCAGCAGGCCGCGCAGCGCGCGCAGCAGCGTGGTCTTGCCCGCGCCGTTCTCGCCGATGATCGCGATCCGCTCGCCCGGCTGCACCGACAGGTTGAAGCTGTTGAAGATCGTGCGCTCGTACTTCTTCGTGATGTCCTCGGCCACGACCGCCACGTTGTGCAGTTTCTTCTCGAACTCGAAGCGGATGAACGGGTTCTGACGCGACGACGGCTTGAATTCCTCGATCTTGATCTTGTCGATCTGCTTGGCGCGGCTGGTGGCCTGACGCGCCTTCGACTTGTTCGCCGAGAAGCGGCGCACGAAATCCTGCAGTTCGGCCACGCGCTCCTTGGCGCGCGCATTGGCGTTGGCCTGACGCTCGCGCGCCTGCGCCGAGGCGAGCATGTAGTCGTCGTAGTTGCCCGGCCACACCTTCAGCGTGCCGAAATCCATGTCGGCCATGTGCGTGCAGACCGAGTTCAGGAAGTGGCGATCGTGCGAGATGATGATCATCGTCGAGTTGTACTGGTTGAGCGTGTCTTCCAGCCAACGGATCGAGTTGATGTCCAGGTTGTTGGTCGGTTCGTCGAGCAGCAGGACGTCCGGCTTCGAGAACAGCGCCTGCGCCAGCAGCACGCGCAGCTTCCAGCCCGGCGCGACTTCGCTCATCAGGCCGTTGTGCAGATGTTCCTCGATGCCGATGCCGAGCAGCAGCGAACCGGCGCGCGCCTCGGCGTCGTAGCCGCCGAATTCGGCGAACTTCGCTTCGAGCTCGGCCGCGTGCATGTAGTCGTCGTCGGTGGCTTCCGGGTTCGCGTAGATCGCATCGCGCTCGGTCATGGCCGCCCACATTTCGGTGTGGCCCTGCATCGCCACGTCGAGCACTCGCACGTCTTCGTACGCGAACTGATCCTGGCGCAGCTTGCCCAGGCGAATGTTCGGCTCGAGCGCGACGTTGCCGCCGCTCGATTCGAGGTCGCCGCCGAGAATCTTCATGAAGGTCGACTTGCCGCAGCCGTTCGCGCCGATGAGGCCGTAGCGGTTGCCCTCCCCGAACTTGACCGAGATGTTCTCGAACAGGGGCTTCGGCCCGAATTGCATCGTGATGTTGGCGGTAGAAAGCACAGCGTGGCCCGTAAGGTGTTGGATCGACGTAAATTTAGCATTTTAGCAGGTCTCGGTGAAGCGCTGGGGCGTGGCGCCCAAGCGCCGGTCGCGGCGGCCTTTTTGGCGGCCGGCGCGTCGAGCTGCAAGAACAGCTCCGAGCACGGCACGTCGCGGTTGTGGATCGGCGCGATCAGCGGGATCAGCGCCGCGAACGGGTTGAGCAGGCCGAGGCCGACCGCCGCGCCGGCGCGCAGCGCCAGCGCGCCCACGTTCACGCCCACCTTCGGATTCTTGAACGTGCCCTTCACGTACAGCGGCGAGCGCAGCGAGAACACGCGGAAGCCCTTGGTCTGCGGATGGATCTGCAGATCCATGCCCTCGTCGCGCAGGTTCACGTTGCCGTCCACGTGGATCACGGCGTCGTCGGTGTCGAGCGCGAACAGCTTCGAATTCATCAGGCCGTCGTTGGCGACGAAATCGACGGCCGCGCAATTGATCTTCACGTCGCGGTTGCCGAACAGCTTTTCGTAGACGACGTTCGCCACGTTCAGCCCGGCCGCCTCCATCAGCAGGCGGCTGATCGCGCCGTCGGTGACGAGCGCCTTGACCTCGCCGGTCGAGGTGGCGGCCAGCGCGGCCGGCGAATTGCCGCGCGCGGCGAGCGTCGCGTCGCCGTTGATTTCGCCGAGCGCCGACTGCATGACCTTCTCGCTCGGGAACAGCTGCTTGAGCTTCAGGTGCCGCGCGGACACCGTGAAGCGCCCCTTCAGCGGCGTGCCGCTGCCGTCGAGATGCGCCTCGGTGGAAAGCGTGCCGCCCGCCACGCCGAAGCGCCGCGGCGTGAGCGCCAGCACGCCGTCCTGCATCACGATGTGCGGGTAGAGATCGGTGATCGGCAGGCTCTGACTCTTGATCAGCTTGCGGTCGGTGAATTTCACGTCGGCGTCGAGCGCCTTCCAGCGGTCGGTGTGGAACTCCTCGACCGGCAGCACGCGGCCGGCCGGCTGCTTGCTGGTGTCGCCGCGCGCGCTTGCTCGACGCGCTGTCGGCGCCGACGATCGGCGCGAGATCGGAGAACTGCAGCAGGTTCGACACCAGCTCGCCCGACAGCAGCGGCCGCGGCGAACGCTGCGCGAACGTCATGGTGCCGCGCAGATCGCTGCCGCCGACGCGACCGTCGAAATTCTCGTAGCGGAACGTGCTGGCGTTCTTGCGGAACTGGCCGATCAGCCGGCCTTAGGTGGCGTACGGCGGCGTATCGGGCAGCGTCACGCCGGTCAGCGCGTACAGATGCGACATGCTCGCGCCCTTCAGCCACAGCCGCAGATCTATCGCGGCCAGCTGCATCGGGTCGGTCAGCGTACCGACGATGGCAAGCCGCGTGTCGCCCGCCTTCACGTCGGCCTGCAGCGGGAACGACCGCGTGGCGTCGCGCAGCGCGAGCACGCCGCCGATCTTGCCGGTGCCGTCGATCGGCACGCTCTTGTAGCGGCCCTTGACGACGAGGCCGAACGCGTAAGTCGGCGCAGGCGGGCGCGCCGCGGTTGCGCTGGCGGTCGAAGCCGGGCTGGCGGCGGACGATGCCGCGACGCCGGACACGGCGGAGGGACTGGCCGCGCCGGCGGCGCTCGATGCCCCGGAAGCCGCCGACGCGCCCGCGCCGGCCTGCGCGGCGGATGCCGCCGAAGCCGCCGACGCGGCCTCGATCTTCTTCGTCAGTTGCGCGGCCCCGGCCTTGCCGACGCTCTGCGCCGACGCGGCGCGCGACGTCGCCTCCTGCTGCTTGAGCACGTCGCCGAGCGGGATCGGCTGGCCGAGCGTGTCGATTGCCACGTTCAGGTCGGCCTTGGTGATCGCGTCGCGATACGTCACATTGCCCTTCGCGAAGCCGAAGTTGTGCAGTTCCACCTGCCAGGTGGACGGCTGGCCCGACTGCTTGATCGAGCACGCCCAGTTGTTGCGGCCGTCGGCGAGCCGTTCGATGTCGATGGCGGGATTGACCAGGTCGATCGACGGAATCACCACGCGATGCGCGAGCAGCGGCAGCACGGCGAGATCGAAATGCGCGGAATCGAGCGTGGCGAAATGCGGCGAGCGGGTCCAGCCGGGATTGCCGATCGCGATGTCGTTGGCCGTGAAGCTCGGCCAGGGCACCCAGGCACGCCAGCCGGTTTCGCCGTCGGGGCGGCGCCAGCCCACTTTCAGTTCGCCCTGGATCGCGAACGACCGCCCGATCTCGGCGCTCACGCGCTCGTTGATGTACGGCCGCGCGCGATTCCAGTCGAACGTGAGAATGAAGACGACGAGCGCGGCGATCAGCACCGCCAGGATGCCGACGATCCAGGCCGCCGATTTGCCGATGACTCGGGTGAGCGTCATGCCGCGCTCCAGTTTTTCTTATCGAAGATTTATCGAGATAAATGGCTCTCTTGAAATTTGAGTGGGTGAAAAGGGCCGCCGGGGTACGAAAACCTACGTCGCAAAACGGTATCTTCCCACCCCTAGCCCCGCCCCAAGGCGGGGAAGTCATCGCCGCCGGACGGGCTCGGGGGCCAGGCGGCGCAAGGCTTTGCCTGGCCCGAGCCCTCAAGCGTGCTCGTAGATTTCTCCGCATCAAGGGTTCGCTGCGCCGGGCTTCGCCCGCCCTTGACCCGGAAAATCCACCCACTCGAAATTCAAGAGAGGCAGATAAATCGTCGACCGCACAGCCTTGGCGGGACGACTCAAGCGCAGGTTTGGGTATTATGGCACCGCGCACGGGCACCCCAGCCCCATTTACCATTTCTTGCATCTATGACATCTGCCGGCCTGATCGAAGCCCGCGGCCTGACCCGTCGCGACCCAGTCGCCAAGCGGGATCTGGTCGCGCCGACCGATTTTCTCGTCGAGCCGGGCATGCGCATTGCTGTCACCGGCCCGTCCGGTTCGGGCAAGAGCGTGTTCCTGCGCGCGCTCTCGCTGCTCGACCCGCTCGACGGCGGCGAACTGCGCTGGCGCGGCGCACCGGTTGCGCGCGCATCGATCACGCGCTACCGCCGCAGCGTCGCCTATCTGCGCCAGCGGCCGGTCGCGATCGACGCCGGCGTGGTCGAGGACATTCTGCGCTATCCGTACTCGCTGGCCGTCTATCGCGACGTGCGCTTCGACCGCGCGCGCGCCGTCGACCTGGCGCGCCGCGCGGGCCGCGCCGACGATTTTCTCGACAAGGCCGCCAGCGGCCTGTCCGGCGGCGAGGCGCAGATCGCCGCGCTTCTGCGCGTGCTGCAGCTCGATCCCGACGTGCTGCTGCTCGACGAGCCGACCTCGGCGCTCGATCCCGAATCGGCGCGCGCGATCGAATCGCTGGTCGAGGCATGGTTCGAGGCCGCGCCCGGCGCGCGCGCGTACCTGTGGATCTCGCACGATCCGGCCCAGGCCGCGCGCGGCGGCACCGCGTCGTCCGACGCCGACCGGCCCGCTCCCGGAGCCGCGCAATGAGCCCGGTGCTGCAGGACCTGAGCCTCGGCGACGTGGCGATCGCCGCCGCGCTGGTGGCGATCAACGGCGCGTTGTCGTTCGCGCTGTCGCTCGGCCTCGGGCGTCAGCTCGCGCTGGCGGTCGTGCGCACCGTCGTGCAGTTGCTCGCGATCGGCTACGTGCTGGGCTGGGTGTTCGGCAATCCGCGCTGGTACGTGGTGCTGCCGCTGATGATGCTGATGACGCAGGTGGCCGGCTTCGCGGGCGCGGGGCGCGGCGAGCGCACCTACGCGGGCCAGCGCATCGACAGCATCGTGTCGATCTGGGCCGGCACCTGGGCGGTGGGCGCCATCGGGCTGTTCGTGGTGATCCGCATCCATCCGTGGTACGAGCCGCAATACGCGATTCCGATCCTCGGCATGATGCTCGGCAACGCGCTGACCGGCGTGGGGCTCGGCGTCGAGCGCATGACGGGCGAGCTGACCGTGCGCCGCGATCGCATCGAAACCGCGCTCGCGCTCGGTGCGACGCGCTGGGAAGCCGCGCAGGAAGCGGCCCGCCAGGCGGTGCGCGCCGGCATGATGCCGACGCTGAACCAGATGGCCGTGGTCGGCCTCGTCAGCCTGCCCGGCATGATGACGGGCCAGGTGCTGACCGGCCAGCCGCCGTTGCAGGCGGTGCGCTATCAGATCGTGATCATGTTCCTGATCGCGGCGGCGTCGGCGCTCGGCACCGTCGGCGCGGTGCTGATGACCTATCGGCGGCTGTTCTCGGCCGATCACCACTTTCTCGCGCACCGGCTCGTCGAGCGCAAGCCGCGCAAGCGCGCGCGTTAGCACTCGACGGCGCGCGGTGCGCGCGCCAGCGCCGGCCTCACTGCTGGATCGATACCGTCACGTGCGTGCCGTCGCGCATCGCGACGGTCTTCGCGCCGCCCCTGGTCGACAGCGTCACGCGCCGGACCTCGCTGACGGTCACCGCCTTCGGGCACCGCAGCGTCTTGCCGCCGGCCGCGACGCTCGCGCTGCCGTCGGGCGCGCTGGCCTGGAAGCTGATCTGCACGGTCGCCATGCCCTTCGCATCGACCGAGGGCGCGAGCCGCACCTGGGTTTGCCGCACCATCGCGCCGTTGGCGTCGCTCGATTTATGCAACAACGCCTCAGCAGCTTGTGCTGCTCGATCATGTCCGGCGTGCCGAACATCGCCCGCGTGAACATGAACTCCCAGTGGAACGCGCCGCTCTTGGCCTTCAGCAGATCGACCTGCAGCGGCTGCGCGTTCTCGACGATCGTGCAGATCGCGCCCTGCGGCTTGACGATCTGGGCGGCAGCGGGGAAATGGCGGTCCGTGTCGTTGAAGATCAGCACGTAATCGACCGACTCGAAACCGGCTGCGCGCAGTTGCGCCGGCAGGTCGCCGAAGTGGTCCACCACGTGGTCCGCGCCCAGCTCGCGCACCCACTGCGCCGATTCCGGGCGCGACGCGGTGGCGATCACCGTCAACTGCGCCAGTTGCTTGGCGAGCTGGATGCCGATCGAGCCAACGCCGCCCGCGCCGCCGATCACCAGCACCGATTTGCCGGCATCGCGGCCCTGCGGCGACACCTTGAGCCGGTCGAACAGCGCTTCCCACGCCGTGATCGCCGTCAGCGGCAGCGCCGCGGCTTCGGCGAAATCGAGCGTGGCGGGCTTCAGCGCGGCGATCCGCTCGTCGACCAGGTGGAATTCGCTGTTCGCGCCGGGGCGCGTGATGCTGCCGGCGTAGTACACCGGGTCGCCGACGCGAAACAGCGTGACATCCGGGCCGACGGCGGCCACCGTGCCGGCCGCATCCCAGCCGAGCACGCGCGGCGCGGCCTCGACCTTGTCCTTCGGCGCGCGCACCTTGGTGTCGACCGGGTTCACCGAAATCGCCTCGACCTTGACGAGCAGGTCGCGACCGGTGGCTTCGGGCTTGGGCAGTTCGACGTCGACGAGCGACTGGGGATCGTCGATCGGCAGGTAACGGGTCAGGCCAATGGCTTTCATGCGGTTCTCCGGGTTGGGCCGGATGCAGCGTCGTGCATCGATGGCGCCATCGTACGCGCCCCGACCCAACGGAAAATCGACATAATGCCGGAAACATTTTTTGGATTTTCCTGATAATGAGCGACGCACCGCGCCCCGCCCCGGCTGTCGCCGCGCCTCCCGACAAGCCGCTCGACCTGCTCGACGTGGCGTTGTTCGTGCGGGCGGCGCTGCTGGCCAACGTGTCGGCGGCGGGCCGCGAGTTCGGCGTATCGGCGACGGTCGCCAGCGCCCGGCTCGCCCGGCTCGCCCAGCTCGAACGCCAGCTCGGCGCGCGGCTGCTGCACCGCACGACGCGCCGCGTCACGCCGACCCAGGACGGCGAACTGTTCCTCGCGCGCACCCAGGCGCTTCTCGAGGCCGCCGACGCCGCCCGCACCGAGCCGCACGGGCGGCTCGCGTGTCGATGTCGTCGTCGTTCGGCCGGCAGCACGTCGCGCCCGTGATCCCCGCGTTCCTGCGCCGCTACCCGCAGGTGTCGCTCGATCTGCGGCTGTCCGACGAGGTGATCGATCTGGTCGACGAAGGCATCGACGTCGCGATCCGGGTCGGCGCGCTGCGCGATTCGACGCTGGCGGCGCGGCGGCTGGCCGTCAACCGGCGCGTGGTGTGCGCCTCGCCGGCCTATCTGGCCGCGCACGGCACGCCGCGCCACCCGGCCGAGCTGGCGCGCCAAGAATGCGTGGTGCTCGGCGATCAGCGCGACTGGGCCTTCGAGACGCCCGCCGGGCCGCTGACGGTACGCGTGAGCGGGCCGGCTCGTGGCCAGCAACGGCGAGGCGATTCGCGAGGCGCTGGTGGACGGCTTCGGCATCGCCATCAAATCGACCTGGGACGTCGGCCCGAACCTGCGCGACGGCTCGCTCGTGCCGGTGCTCGCCGATTAACCGCTGGCCGAGCCGTCGGCGATCTGGGCCGTCTATCCGAGCCGCGCGTTCGTGCCGCTCAAGCTGCACGCGTTCATCGAGTTCATCGCCGCGCACTTCGGCGATCCGCCGTACTGGGATCGCGAGCCGCCCCGCGCGCGCGGCTGACGCGCGCCGCCACGGCCCCGAAACCGGCCGTGCGACCGCGCCGACCGGCTACAATACGGTCTCTTCCGGCGCGCCTGGCCGCGCCGCTTTCGTCTCACGCGACACGTCATGACCACGAATCTCGTCATTCAAAGCCCCGCGCCGCTGTCCCCCGCCCACCACAAACCGCTGTTCGCGCTGTCGCGCGGCAGCCGCCTCGTGACGATCGATAATCTCGCGATCCGTTTCGACGACGCCGCGCCGGCCCAGCAGCCCGATATTTCGGTGTACTGCGGCACGCACGGCCTCGATTACGCATTCGTCGACGCCGGTCGCCGGCTCGCCGATTTCGGCCTGCTGGCGATGGACATGGATGCGACGCTGATCACGATCGAGTGCATCGACGAAATCGCCGCGTTCTGCGGCCTCAAGGAACAGGTCGCGGCGATCACCGAAGCATCGATGCGCGGCGAGATCAAGGATTTCAACGAGAGCCTGACGCGCCGCGTCGCGCTGCTGGCCGGCCTGGACGCGAGCGCGCTGGAGCGCGTGTACGAGGAGCGCCTGCAACTGTCGCCGGGCGCCGAGACGATGCTCGCCGGCGCGAAGGCCGCGGGCCTGAAGACGCTGCTGGTGTCGGGCGGCTTCACGTTCTTCACCGAGCGGCTCAAGGCGCGCCTCGGCCTCGATTTCACCTACGCGAACACGCTCGAGATCGTCGACGGCAAGCTGACCGGCAAGGTGGTCGGCGAGATCGTCGATGCCGAGGTCAAGGCGCGCACGGTGCGCGAAACCTGCACCGCGCTCGGCATCGAGCCGTCGCGCGCGATCGCGATGGGCGACGGCTCCAACGACCTGAAGATGATGGCCACGGCCGGCCTGTCGGTGGCGTTCCGCGCCAAGCCGGTGGTGCGCGCCGCGGCCAGCGTCGCGTTCGATCACGTCGGACTGGACGGCTTGTTGCGCCTGTTCTGAGCGCGGCGCTCGACACGTAAAAACGGCGCATCGGCCTTCGCGGGCCGATGCGCCGTTTTCATTGCCGGGCCGCCGCGGGCCTCACGACCGGGCGGCGGCGCAGCCGCTCAGCCGAGCGTCGCCGCGAGCGCGCGCTCGATGTCGGCGCGCAGATCGGCTTCGTCTTCCAGGCCGACATAGAAACGCGCCAGCGTGCCCTGCGTCCAGCTCGGGCGCATCGCGGCGACGTCGTACGGCATCGCCAGGCTGTGCGCGCCGCCCCAGCTCCAGCCGATCGCGTACAGTTCCAGCGCCTCGACGAAACGATCGATCTGCGCCGCGCTGTAGCGCGTGTCGAACACCACCGAGAACAGGCCTCCCGCGCCCGTGAAATCGCGCACGAACGCTGCGTGGCCCGGGCAATCGGGCAGTTGCGGATGCAGCACCGCGGCGATTTCGGGGCGCGTCGCGAGCCACTTCGCCAGCGACAGCGCGGTGCGGCTGTGCGCCTCGAAACGCACCTTCATGTTCGGCAGGTTGCGCAGCACGAGCGAGCAGTCGTCGACCGACACGCCGATGCCGAGATGCATGCGCGCGAGCTTGAGCCGCTCGTGCAGCGCGCGGTCGGTCGTGATGGTCGCGCCCATCAGCACGTCGCTGCCGCCCGACTGATATTTCGTGAGCGCCTGCACGGAAATGTCGACGCCGTGCTCGAACGGCTTGAACGCGAGGCCCGCCGAATAGGTGTTGTCGATCGCGGTGATCACGCCGCGATCGCGCGCGACCGCCGTGATCGCGCGGACGTCGGGCACTTCCATCGTCACCGAGCCCGGCGCCTCGAGCCAGAGCAGCTTCGTTTCGGGGCGGATCAGCGCGGCGATGCCGGCGCCGATCAGCGGATCGTAGAAGCGCACGCTGATGCCGAAATCGCGCGCCAGCCATTTGCCAAGATCGGCGTTCGGGTTGTAGATGTTGTGCGGGATCAGCACGTCGTCGCCGGCCTTCACGAGGCCGAAGTAGACGTTGGTGATCGCCGCGAGCCCCGACGGCTGCAACAGCGCATGCGCGCCGCCTTCGATCACCGCGAGCTGGCGCGCCAGTTCGAGCGAGGTGGGCGTGGCGTGCAGGCCGTAGCGCCATGCGTCGTCGTTGCGCCAGTCGAGCGCGCGGATCGTGGCGAGATCGGGGAACACGACGGTCGAGGCGCGCGCCACCGGCGTGACGAACGACGCCCAGCCGGGCGGCAGTTCGCCTTCGGGCTGGACGATGCGGGTCTGGAGCGCGCGTTGCTGAGGGGTATCGGACATGTCGGGATCGATGGGCCGCATGGGCCGCGTGGTGAAAACGGTGCGCACAGGGTAGCCCGATTCGCGCCGCTTGGCCCGGTACAGTCGGCGGCGGGTGTGCCGTGCCGGTGCGCGGACGGTCGGCTGGCGCGCCATCGGCCGCCAAACGCATCGGGCCTCGCGGCGCGGTACGTTGCGCGGCGAGGCCCGATGCCCGATGCACGATATGGCGAGGCGGCCTTGAATCAGCCGCCGGTCGAGAGATTGCCGACACCCTCGACCGGATGTCCCGACGAGCGCGCCGGCGCGGCCGCGCCGCGGTTTGCCTTGGCCGGCGCCGACGGATGCAGCACGACCGGTTGCGGATCCGATTCGTCGGCGTTCATGCGATCGGTCGACAGCGCGCCCGACGCATCGAAGTGCCCCATCCAGACGCCGGTGATGTTGGTGCCGTCGTTCGATTCCTCGATCTCGAGCGTGTCGCCGTCGCGGTCGCCCGCGAGCAGGATCACCTGGCCCGTATCGACATAGCGGTATTCGCCGTGCACGCCCGATTCGTTCATGGCTCTCTTGAAATTTGAGTGGGTGAAAAGGGCCGCCGGGGTACGAAAACCTACGTCGCAAAACGGTATCTTCCCACCCCTAGCCCCGCCCAAGGCGGGGAAGTCCTCGCCGCCGGACGGGCTCGGGGGCC
>WNEB01000024.1 GCA_009914575.1 Burkholderia gladioli | reverse complement strand
AACGACCTCTGGATCCTCGCCGTCGCCCTGCATCGATCACTCGAAAAACGCGTTGACCATGATCGGGAGTCTGCCTAATCTATGAAACCCCGCCGTCCCAACCTTCAACTACGAATGGGACACCGCCCGCAAGCGGCCTCGGGGAGTGATCGTGCATACTGACCGTGGTAGCCAATACTGCTCGCGCGAGCACCGCGCCCTGTTGGAGCAATACGCTTTGATCGCCAGCATGAGTGCCAGAGGCAACTGCTACGACAACGCAGCAATGGAGAGTTGGAACCACAGTCTGAAGGTCGAGGCCATCCATGGTGAACACCTCGCCACACGGGAGCAGGCCAAGGCTCATGTGTTTGACTACATTGAGGTTGACTACAATCGGATCCGGCTGCACTCGACCCTGGGCTACCTCAGCCCAGAGCAGTACGAGCTGGCCAATGTCGCTTAGATAGGTGACCGTAAATCAGGGGCAAGATCAAAATGAGGTGTGTGCGTTAAAATGGGCGGCTATTCCCGGATATGACGGAGGCAGCCGGCGATGCCCGACACGATCGGCCTCGCAGCTCCCGCCGTTTTGTTTACATGATCGAAATTCGCAACCTCTCGCAGCGATTCGCCGGGCCGCAAGGCTGGACCGAAGCGCTGCGCAACGTCAATCTGACGATTCCCCGCGGCGAGGTGTTCGGCATCATCGGCCGCAGCGGCGCCGGCAAGAGCACGCTGGTGCGCACCATCAACCTGCTGACGCGCCCGACCGAGGGCGAGGTGGTGGTCGACGGTCGCAACCTGACGCGGCTGTCCGCCGACGATCTGCGCGCCGCGCGCCGCGATATCGGCATGATTTTCCAGCACTTCAACCTGTTGTCGTCGCGTACCGTCTATCAGAACGTCGCGCTGCCGCTCGAGCTGGCCGGCGCGAAGCGCGCGCAGATCGATGCCACCGTGCTGCCGCTGCTCGATCTGGTCGGACTGACGGCGCAGAAGGATCGCTATCCGTCGCAGATCAGCGGCGGCCAGAAACAGCGCGTCGGCATTGCCCGCGCGCTGGCCAGCAAGCCGAAGGTGCTGCTGTCGGACGAAGCCACCTCGGCGCTCGATCCCGAAACCACGCGCGCGATTCTCGACCTGCTGCGCAAGATCAACCGCGAACTCGGCCTGACGATCGTGCTGATCACGCACCAGATGGAAGTGATCAAGCAGGTGTGCGATCGCATGGCCGTGCTCGACGCCGGCCGCGTGGTGGAAACCGGTCTCGTCATCGACGTGTTCATGCAGCCGCATCACGAAGTCACGCGCGCGCTGATCGGCGACGTGATCGCGCAGGAACTGCCGCCGGCGCTTAAGGCGCGCGTCGCCGAGAAGCTCAAGGGCGGCCGCAGCCATCTGCTGCGTCTGGCGTTCGCCGGCAACGGCGTCGACCAGCCGATACTGTCGGAGACGATCCGCCGCTACGAACTGGATTTCAACATCCTGCACGGCCAGATCGACGAGATTCAGGGGCAGCCGTTCGGCTCGCTCGCGGTGCTCGCGGGCGGCGAACCCGGCAAGGTCGGCGAGGCGCTCGCGTATTTGCGCGAGCAGGGCGTGGTGGTCGAGGAGTTGTCGCATGTTGAGTGAAATGCTGGATATGTTCGTGCAGTCGTTCTGGGAGACGCTGATCATGGTCGGCATCTCCGGCGTGGTCGGCGCGCTGGTGGGGCTGCCGCTCGGCGTGCTGCTGTACCTGACCGATCGCCAGGGCGTGCTGCAGAACCTCGCCGTCAACCGGCTGCTCGGCGGCCTCGTCAATGCGGCGCGTTCGACGCCGTTCATCATCCTGCTGGTCGCGGTGATCCCATTCACGCGGCTGATCGTCGGTTCGTCGATCGGCACGGCCGCGGCCGTGGTGCCGCTGACGCTGGCTTCTGCGCCGTTCATCGCGCGGCTGGTCGAGACGGCGCTGCGCGAAGTCGATCGGGGCCTGATCGAGGCGGCGCTCGCGATGGGCGCCACCACGCGCCAGATCGTGTTCAAGGTGCTGCTGCCCGAGGCGTGGCCCGGCATCGTGGCCGGCCTGACCATCACGTTCGTGTCGCTGGTCGGCTATTCGGCGATGGCTGGCGCGATCGGCGGCGGCGGCCTGGGCGACCTCGGCATCCGCTACGGTTATCAGCGCTACGAACCGGACGTGATGTGGACGGTCGTGGCGATCCTGATCGTGTTCGTGCAGATCGTGCAGTCGTTCGGCGACTGGCTGGTGCGCCGCCTGATCCACCGTTGACAAGGCCCCCAGCCGGCCCGTGCCGGTCGGCTGGGCGGTCCGCCAGGCGACGCAGCATCGCGCGTGCCGCCAATTAGAGGCGAGGGTCCAGAACCCGCGCTTGGCTTGAGGGATTTTTCTCCCCTAAAATAGAACGATCGTTCGCTATTACCGGCGTGTCGCCGAATGACGTTATCCTCGTCGATCGAGGGGCCAGATGGCTCCGCTTGCCGCCCTGTTGGCGGCGACGCTATAAAAAATGGCCGTCGGTCGTATTCGTAACTTTGGAGCGTGTGCATGAAAATCCTGGTGCCGGTAAAAAGAGTGGTCGACTACAACGTGAAGGTTCGCGTGAAGTCGGACGGAACGGGCGTCGATATCGCGAACGTGAAGATGTCGATGAACCCGTTCGACGAGATTGCCGTTGAAGAGGCGGTGCGCCTGAAGGAAGCGGGCGTGGCGACGGAAGTGATCGCGGTGTCGATCGGCGTGGCACAGGCGCAGGAAACACTGCGCACGGCGCTGGCGATCGGTGCGGATCGCGCGATTCTGGTGGAAGCCGGTTCGGTCGATGCAGGCGTGGAGCCGCTGGCGGTGGCGAAGCTCCTCAAGGGGCTGGTCGACAAGGAGCAGCCGCAACTGGTGATCCTCGGCAAGCAGGCGATCGACGACGATTCGAATCAAACGGGCCAGATGCTGGCCGCGCTGGCGGGCCTGCCGCAGGCGACGTTCGCCTCGAAGCTGACGATCGCCGACGGCAAGGCAACCGTGGCGCGCGAAGTGGATGGCGGCTCGGAAACGCTCGCGCTGACGCTGCCGGCCGTGGTCACAACCGCTCTTCGCCTGAACGAGCCGCGTTACGTGACGCTGCCGAACATCATGAAGGCGAAGAAGAAACCCCTGGAAAACGTGAAGCCGGAAGACCTCGGTGTGGATATCGCACCACGCCTGAAGACGCTGAAGGTGGCCGAGCCGCCGAAGCGCGCAGCGGGTGTGAAGGTGGCCGACGTGAAGACGCTGGTCGAGAAGCTGAAGACCGAAGCGAAAGTGCTGTAAGGGGAGACAAAGATGACGATTCTGATCATTGCCGAACACGACAATGCCTCGATCAAGGCCGCGACGCTGAACACGGTGGCCGCAGCACAAAAGATCGGCGGCGACATTCACGTGCTGGTGGCGGGCGGCAACGCCCAGGCCGCAGCGGACGCCGCCGCGAAGATCGCGGGCGTATCGAAAGTCCTGCTGGCCGACGCGCCGCATCTGGCCGAAGGTCTGGCCGAAAACGTCGAAGCGACGGTGCTGAACATTGCGAAGGACTACTCGCATATCCTCGCGCCCGCTACGGCCTACGGCAAGAACGTCGCGCCGCGCATCGCCGCGAAGCTCGACGTCGCGCAGATCTCCGACATCACCGCGGTGGACAGCGCCGACACGTTCGAGCGCCCGATCTACGCCGGCAACGCGATCGCGACGGTGCAGTCGAGCGACCCGATCAAGGTGATCACGGTGCGCGCGACGGGCTTCGATCCGGTGGCGGTCGAAGGCGGCAGCGCGGCAGTCGAGACGATCGAGGCGGCGGTCGATTCGGGCAAGTCGCAGTTCGTGAACCGCGAAGTGACGAAGCTGGACCGCCCGGAGCTGACGAGCGCGAAGATCATCGTGTCGGGCGGCCGCGGCCTGGGCAGCGGCGAGAACTACACGGCGACGCTGGAGCCGCTGGCCGACAAGCTGGGTGCCGCGCTGGGCGCTTCGCGCGCGGCGGTGGACGCGGGCTACGTGCCGAACGATTTCCAGGTTGGGCAGACGGGCAAGATCGTCGCGCCGCAGCTGTACATCGCGGTGGGCATCTCGGGTGCGATCCAGCACTTGGCCGGGATGAAGGCCTCGAAGGTGATCGTCGCGATCAACAAGGACGAGGAAGCGCCGATTTTCAGCGTGGCCGATTACGGCATCGTGGGCGATCTGTTCACGGTCGTGCCGGAACTCGTGACGGCGCTCGGCTGATCGCGAGCCGCCACGCGCTTCGGATCACGATGCGCTGACAAGCACGACAAAGGGGCGCAGCGAGCGCCCCTTTTTTTTGACCATAAGCAGACAGAGGAGAGGAGCACCATGAGCTACATCGCGCCCGTCAAGGACATGCTGTTCGTGATGAAGGAACTGGCCGGCATCGACGACGTCGCGAAGCTGCCCGGCTTCGAGGACGCTGGCTTCGACACGGCGCAGGCCGTGCTGGACGAGTCGGCGAAGTTCTGCGGCGAGGTGCTCGCGCCGCTGAACGTCGAAGGCGACAGGCAGCCCAGCACATGGCGCCAGGGCGCGGTGACGGCGACGACCGGTTTCGGCGATGCGTTCCGCCAGTTCGTCGCGGGCGGCTGGCAAGGGCTGCAGCATCCGGTCGAATACGACGGCCAGGGCTTGCCGAAGCTGATCGCCACGCCGTGCATCGAGATGCTCAACGCCTCGAATCTGTCGTTCGCGTTGTGCCCGCTGCTGACCGACGGCGCCATCGAGGCGCTGCTCACAGCCGGCAGCGACGAACAGAAATCGCGCTACGTGCCGAAGCTGATCTCCGGCGAGTGGACCGGCACGATGAACCTGACCGAGCCGCAGGCCGGCTCCGATCTTCCGCTGCCGTTCGCGGGGCCGATCTACCGGCATCTGCTGACGCTGCGATTCGTCGATCGCGGCACCGGCGCGACCGCCTACCAGGTGACGGCCGCCGCGCGCGACCGGCAGCCCGACGCGCTCGCGGCGATGCCGTTGCTGGGACGCAGCGCGCTGGCCAAGCTGCCGTTCGACGATGCATGGCTGGGTCGTGAAGACGCGGCCCGATCCGGCGGGCGGGCTGCCCGGCGTGGTGTCGGTGAAACCGGGGCCGCCACCGCGCCGCAGGCCGGCGCCGCACAGTAAAAAACGCCGCGCGAAGCGGCGTTTTTCATGGGACCCGCGTTGTCGCAACGCGGATCGGCAGGGCGCTTACACCGATTGCTGCGTGCCGCGCTCGCGCAGGTATTGCTCGAACTCGTCGCGCACTTCCGGGTGACGCAGCGCGAACTCGACCGTTGCCTTCAGGTAGCCGAGCTTGCTGC
Source organism: Burkholderia gladioli (assembly GCA_009914575.1). Classification (GTDB taxonomy): domain Bacteria; phylum Pseudomonadota; class Gammaproteobacteria; order Burkholderiales; family Burkholderiaceae; genus Burkholderia; species Burkholderia gladioli_B. The sequence continues at coordinate 7,590 of WNEB01000024.1, read as the reverse complement.
CGCAGTCGAAACGCGTGCCCTGGTACTTGTAGGCCAGCACTTGCTCGTCGGCGAGCAGCGCCTCGATCGCGTCGGTGAGCTGCAGCTCGCCGCCGGCGCCGGGCTTGATCGAACGCAGATGTTCGAAAATGCGCGGCTTCAGGATGTAGCGGCCGACCACGCCGAGGTTCGACGGCGCCACTTCCGGCGCCGGCTTCTCGACGATGCCCGACAGCTTGATGATCGAGTCTTCCCACTCCTTGCCGTCGACGATGCCGTACGAGCGCGTATCGCTCGGCGGGATCTCTTCCACGCCGATGATCGAGCTGTGATAGTGATCGAAGGTTTCGACCATCTGCTTCATGACGGGCGGCTGCCCGTCGAGCAGGTCGTCTGCCAGGATCACGGCGAACGGATTGTCGCCGACCAGTTTTTCGGCGCACAGCACGGCGTGGCCGAGGCCCAAGGCTTCCGGCTGACGCACGTAGAAGCAATCGACGTTGGCCGGCTTGATGCTGCGCACGAGGTCGAGCAGCTTTTCCTTGCCGCGCGCTTCGAGTTCGGCCTCGACTTCGTACGATTTGTCGAAGTGATCCTCGATCGCGCGCTTGCTGCGGCCGGTCACGAAGATCATTTCCGTGATGCCGGCCGCGATCGCTTCCTCGACGGCGTACTGGATCAAGGGCTTGTCGACGACGGGCAGCATTTCCTTCGGGCTTGCCTTCGTCGCCGGCAGAAAGCGGGTGCCGAGGCCGGCAACCGGAAATACCGCCTTAGTGACTTTCAGCATGTGATCGACCTTTCATCTGGGGTTATATCGTCCGTGCTGCCCATGGTGATTGGGCTGGCACGTTCCGTGCAAGCGACCTTACCGTTTATTACGCCGGCAGCCGGGCAAGCTGCGCCGCCAGTTTTTCGAGCGTGCCGCGGAATTCCGCGATGCGCTTCTGCTCCTGTTCAACCACGGCCGGCGGGGCTTTCGCGACGAACGCCTCGTTGCCGAGCTTGGCTTCGCACTTGCGGATTTCGTTCTCCAGACGCGCGACTTCCTTCGACAGGCGCTCGCGTTCGGCCTTCACGTCGATCCCCACTTTCAGCACCAGCTTGCTCGTGCCGACGATGGCGATCGGCGCGCCCTGGCCTTCGGCGTCGAGCGTGGCTTCGTCGGCCACGATCGTCACGTCCGACAGGCGCGCCAGCGCCTTCAGGTACGGTGCGAAGCCGGCCAGGCGGTCGAGATCGCCGGTGACCAGCAGCGGCACGCGGGTGGCCGGCGACAGGTTCATCTCGCCGCGCAGGTTGCGGCAAGCGTCCACCACGGCCTTCAGGTCGGCGGCCCATTGCTCGGCGGCGGCGTCGAGCTTCGAGAGCGCGGCGACCGGATAGGCCTGCACCATCAGAGAGGCTTCGCCTTCGGCCTGACCGGCCGGGTAGCGGCCCGCGAGCGGCGCCACCTTTTGCCACAGCGCCTCGGTGATGAACGGGATCACCGGATGCGCGAGGCGCAGCACCGTTTCGAGCACGCGCAGCAGTGTGCGGCGCGTGGCGCGCTGCTGTTCAGGCGTGCCGTTCTGGATCTGCACCTTGGCCAGTTCGACATACCAGTCGCAGTACTCGTCCCAGACGAACTTGTAGATGCTGTTGGCGATGTTGTCGAAGCGGTAGTCGTCGAAGCCCCTGGCGATGTCGGCTTCCACGCGCTGCAGCAGCGAGACGATCCAGCGGTCGGCCGCCGAGAAATCGAGGTAGCCGCCGGGGCCGCACAGTTCCGGCTTGGCGGTGCCGCAATCGTGGCCTTCGCAGTTCATCAGCACGAAGCGCGTGGCGTTCCACAGCTTGTTGCAGAAATTGCGGTAGCCCTCGCAGCGTGCCAGATCGAAGTTGACGTTGCGGCCGAGCGTGGCCATCGACGCCATCGTGAAGCGCAGCGCATCGGTGCCGAACACCGGAATGCCGTCGGCGAATTCCTTGCGGGTTTTCTTCTCGATGCTGGCGGCCTGCTTCGGATTCATCAGGCCGGTGGTGCGCTTGGCGACCAGGTCTTCCAGCGCGATGCCGTCGATGATGTCGAGCGGGTCGAGCGTGTTGCCCTTGCTCTTCGACATCTTCTGGCCTTCCGCGTCGCGCACGAGGCCGTGCATGTAGATGGTGTGGAACGGCACCTTGCCCGTGAAATGCGTCGTCATCATGACCATCCGGGCGACCCAGAAGAAAATGATGTCGAAGCCGCTGACGAGCACCGAGGAGGGCAGGAAGTGCTTGAGCTCGGGCGTGTCGTTCGGCCAGCCGAGCGAGGAGAACGGCACCAGCGCCGACGAGAACCAGGTGTCGAGCACGTCCTCGTCGCGCTTGAGCGCGCCGGTGTAGCCGGCCGCCGCCTTGGCGCGGGCGCCGTCCTCGTCGCGCGCGACGAAGATCTCGCCGTTCTCGCCGTACCAGGCCGGGATCTGGTGGCCCCACCAGAGCTGGCGCGAGATGCACCAATCCTGGATGTTCTCGAGCCACTGATAGTAGGTGGTGGTCCAGTTGTCCGGCACGAACTTGATGCTGCCGTCGCGCACCACGTCGAGCGACACGTCGGTGATCGACTTGCCCGGATGGAAGCTGCCTTCCGGCGCCGGCTTGGTCATCGCGACGAACCACTGATCGGTCAGCATCGGTTCGATCACCACGCCGGTGCGGTCGCCGCGCGGCACCATCAGCTTGTGCGGCTTGACCGAATCGAGCGCGCCGAGCGCCTCCAGATCGGCCACCACGCGCTTGCGCGCCTCGAAGCGGTCGAGCCCGCGATAGGCCTGCGGCGCGTTGTCGTTGATCTTCGCGTCGAGCGTGAGGATCTCGATTTGCGGCAGCTGGTGGCGCTGGCCGACCTGGTAGTCGTTCTGGTCGTGCGCGGGCGTGACCTTCACCACGCCGGTGCCGAATTCGCGGTCGACGTAATCGTCGGCGATGACCGGGATCTCGCGGTCGCAGAGCGGCAGGCGCACCGACTGGCCGATCAGGTGGCGGTAGCGCTCGTCTTCCGGGTGCACCATCACGGCCACGTCGCCGAGCATGGTTTCCGGGCGCGTGGTGGCGACCGTCAGATGGCCCTCACCCGAGGCGAGCGGGTAGTTGATGTGCCAGAGGCCGCCGTCTTCTTCCTCGCTCACCACCTCGAGATCGGACACGGCCGTCATCAGCACCGGATCCCAGTTGACGAGGCGCTTGCCGCGGTAGATGAGGCCCTGCTCGAAAAGCTGCACGAACACTTCACGCACGACCGACGACAGCTTGTCGTCCATCGTGAAATATTCGCGGCTCCAGTCGGTCGACGCGCCGAGGCGGCGCACCTGATTGGTGATCGTGGAGCCCGATTTTTCCTTCCACTCCCACACGCGCTCGACGAACTTCTCGCGACCGAGATCGTGGCGCGAGACTTTCTGCGCATCGAGCTGGCGCTCGACGACGATCTGCGTGGCGATGCCAGCGTGGTCGGTGCCCGGCACCCACAGCGTGTTGTCGCCGCGCATGCGGTGGTAGCGGGCCAGGCCGTCCATGATGGTCTGGTTGAACGCGTGGCCCATGTGCAGGGTGCCCGTGACGTTCGGCGGCGGGAGCTGGATCGCGAAATCGGGTTTGGCCGGGTCGAACGTCGGGGCGGCATAGCCGCGCTTTTCCCATTCCGGCCCCCAATGGGATTCGATGGTCTGGGGCTCGAAACTCTTCGCCAGCGTGCTGTCGTCGCTCATGGTTGGAATTGCCTGAAGGAATGCGTGATTGATGCGGAAACCCTGAATTATAAATGGATGCGCATCGCCCGGGAGCGCGATGCGCTCGAGGGCTCGCCGAGGTGGCGCGAAGAGCCGCGCCGGTGCGCTCGCGGCAGCGCGGCGGTGCGGCGCGCTGCCGTTCTATAATGGCGGGCCTGTCGCCTGACCTCCCACCGTCCGCCTCCCGCTTTATGCCCGATCTGCTCGCGCACCTGAACCCCGAACAATACGCCGCCGTCACGCTGCCCAACGAGCCCGCGCTGATCCTCGCCGGTGCGGGCAGCGGCAAGACGCGCGTGCTGATCACGCGGATCGCCTGGCTGATCCAGCAAGGTTTCGCGTCGCCGCCCACCGTGCTGGCCGTCACGTTCACGAACAAGGCCGCGCGCGAAATGCTCACGCGGCTGTCGGCGATGATGCCGATCGACACGCGCGGCATGTGGATCGGCACGTTCCACGGGCTGTGCAACCGCATGCTGCGCGCGCATTACCGCGACGCCGGGCTGCCACATACCTTTCAGATTCTCGACACGGCCGATCAGCTGTCGGCGATCAAGCGCCTGATGAAGGCCTCGAACATCGACGACGAGAAATATCCGCCGAAAAACGTCCAGTACTTCATCAACAACGCCAAGGAGCAAGGGTTGCACCCGGACAAGGTCGAGGCCACCGACAACTTCAACCGGATGTTCGTCGAGCTGTATCAGGCCTACGATCAGCAATGCCAGCGCGAGGGCGTCGTCGATTTCCCCGAGCTGCTGCTGCGCTGCTACGAGCTGCTGATGTTCAATCCGCCGCTGCGCGCGCATTATCAGTCGCGCTTCCGGCAGATCCTGGTGGACGAGTTCCAGGACACCAACAAGCTGCAATACGCCTGGCTCAAGCTTCTGGCCGGCTCGGAGAACGCGATCTTCGCGGTGGGCGACGACGATCAGTCGATCTACGCGTTCCGCGGCGCGAACGTCGGCAACATGCGCGACTTCGAGGAGGAGTTCCGCGTTCGCAACCTGATCAAGCTCGAGCAGAACTACCGCTCGCACGGCAACATCCTCGATGCGGCCAATCATCTGATTTCGCACAATTCGCACCGACTAGGCAAGAACCTGCGCACCGATGCGGGGCATGGCGAGCCGGTGCGCGTGTACGAGGCGGCCACCGATTCGCAGGAAGCCGGCTGGATCGTCGAGGAAATCCGCTCGCTGATCACCACCGGCATGGCGCGCAGCGAAGTGGCCGTGCTCTATCGCAGCAACGCGCAATCGCGCGCGATCGAGCACACGCTGATGACGGCCGGCATCGCCTATCGCGTGTACGGCGGCCTGCGCTTCTTCGAGCGCCAGGAAATCAAGCACGCGCTGGCCTATCTGCGCCTGATCGACAACCCGAACGACGACACGGCGTTCGTGCGCGTGGTCAATTTCCCGACCCGCGGCATCGGCGCGCGCTCGATCGAGCAGCTGGCCGACGCGGCGCGGCTCTACAACTGCGCGATGTCGGCCGCGATTCCGTACGTCACGGGCAAGGCCGGATCGAGCCTCGGCGCGTTCGCGAACCTGATCGCGAAGATGCGCGCCGAAACGGCGCAGATGAGCCTGCCCGAAACGGTCGAATACGTGGTGCGCGCGAGCGGCCTCAACGATTTCTATCAAGGCGAGCGCGAAGGGCAGGACCGCCTGGAGAACTTGCAGGAACTGGTCAATGCGGCCACCGCGTTCGTCGGCGAGGAGGGCTACGGGCTCGACGCGCCGGGGCGCGCGATTCCGCTGCGCCCCGGCGCGAGCGCGGCGCCCGAGATCGCCGTGGCCGGCGATGCGGCCGACACCGTGCTGGCGCCGACCGATCTCGGCGACCCGGCGCAGAACCCCGACACCATGACGCCGCTGGCCGGCTTACTGTCGCACGCCTCGCTGGAGGCCGGCGACAACCAGGCGCAGGCCGGCCAGGCCGCGGTGCAACTGATGACCGTGCACGCGGCCAAGGGCCTCGAATTCTCGGTCGTGTTCATCACCGGCCTGGAAGAGGGCCTGTTCCCGCACGAGAACAGCGGGCTCGAATCGGAAGGGCTGGAGGAGGAGCGCCGTCTCATGTACGTGGCGATCACGCGCGCCAAGGAGCGGCTCTACATGTCGTTCGCGCAGAGCCGCATGCTGCACGGTCAGACGCGCTACAACATCCGCTCGCGCTTCTTCGACGAACTGCCGCAGCACGTGCTGAAGTGGCTGACGCCGCAGGTCGAGGCGGGCAGCCGCTGGGGCGACCGCGCCGACAACGCCGGTTATGGCCGCAACTGGTTCTCGCGACCGGGCGGCGGCAATGGCGGCGCGCGCGACACCGTGGTCGACGCGGTCGTGTCCGCGCCGCTGCCGGCGTTCGCGAACGAGAAGCGCGCGACCGGCAACGGCTTCCGGGTCGGCCAGCCGGTATTCCACACCAAGTTCGGCGAGGGCACGGTGACGGCCCTCGAAGGCGACGGCGCCGATGCGAAGGCGCAGGTCCGATTCAAGCGACACGGCGAGAAATGGCTCGCGCTGGCGGTCGCAAAACTCCAGGCGGTGGAATGAACATGGCATCTTCTTCGAGCTTCGACCGCAAGCGACCGCTCGGCATCCTCGCCGCGCTGCCGCAGGAGCTGGGCGATCTGGTCGCCGCGATGCACGCCGAGGGCACGGTCGAGACGATCACGCTCGGGCAGCGCGAATACCACGTCGGCACGGCCTGGGGCGTGCCCTGCGTGGTGACGCTCGCGCGCGTCGGCAAGGTGGCGGCCGCCACCACGGCCACCGCGCTGATCCATCGTTTCGACGTGCGCGCGATCGTGTTCGCCGGGGTGGCGGGCGGCGTGTCGCGCGAGGTGGCGGTGGCGACGTGGTGGTGGCGCAGGCGCTGCTGCAGCACGACCTCGACGCCTCGCCGATCTTTCCGCGCCACGAGGTGCCGCTGCTCGGCGTCACGCGCTTCGCGGTCGACGCGGCACTGTCGGCGCGGCTGCGCGCGGCCTGCGACGCGTTCGTGGCCGAGCATGGCGACACGCTCAAGGCGCGGTTCCGGCTGCGCGGCGCGCGCGTGCATGCGGGCCTGATCATCAGCGTCGACCGGTTCGTATCGAGCGAGCCGGAAGTCGTCGCGCTGCGCGAGGCGCCGCCCGATGCGCTGGCCGTCGAAATGGAAGGCGCGGCGCTGGCGCAGGTCTGCTACGAATACGGCGTGCCGTGCGAGGTCGTGCGCACCATCTCCGATACGGTCGACGATCACGCCACCGCCTCGTTCACGAATTTCCTGACCGAGATCGCCGCCGCCTATTCGTCCGAAATCCTGAAGGGGTTCCTGGTCGGGCTGGCCGGGGCGCCGCTTGCCGCGGTCGGCGAATCCGATCCGGCGGGCGCGCTGCCGGCCTGAGCGCGGAGCGCACCCGCCGGTTTGCGGCGCAGGCGGAATCGGGATAGGGGCAGGCCTTGCGGCCCGACCCCTCCCACACCACCGTGCGTACGGGTCCGTACACGGCGGTTCAGATCGGTTGACCGGCTATTATGTGCGTAACGATGGAAGACCGAGGGAGCCGAGATAGCGATTGGTGAGCGCGCGTTGCAGAGCGGGACTGTTGCTCAGCCGCCATGCCTCGTGTGGGGAGCCGACCGTTTAGGCGGCCAGATTCCGGCGGTGTCCCAAACGTAGTTGAAGGTTGAAGGCGGCGGTTCCCGTAGGAATCCGAGAGAATCGGGTTTCCAGGACCACCCTCCCGAATAGGAGAACCGCCGAAATGAAGCCTACCAAGAAACCGAACCGTCGTGCTGATGCTGAGTGTCGTGTTGTTGGTAAACAAGAGCACGAAGCGCTGCGCGCGGGCCTTGCCGAGCAAGCC
>WNEB01000023.1 GCA_009914575.1 Burkholderia gladioli | reverse complement strand
ATTTCGAGTGGGTGGATTTTTCCGGGTCAAGGGCGGGCGAAGCCCGGCGCAGCGAACCCTTGATGCGGAGAAATCTACGAGCCCGTCCGGCGGCGAGGACTTCCCCGCCTTGGGGCGGGGCTAGGGGTGGGAAGATACCGTTTTGCGACGTAGGGTTTCGTACCCCGGCGGCCCTTTTCACCCACTCAAATTTCAAGAGAGCCTCCTTTGAAGGTAGCGCCCCAGCGTCAATTCCTGGCGGCGGTCGCCATGCCAGAACCGTAGAACCCATGCAGCCGCGCCGGCCGCCGACAGTGTGAACGTCAGCCCGCCGCCATCCGATTTCGCCACCGGTTCGCCCGTGCGTATCCACTTCCGCAGTTGCGTGTCGGTCAGCAGGTTCGATTCTCGTTTCGCCATGTTGGGTCACTCCAGAGCATCCGCGCCGCTAGCTACCCATCTAGCTACCCATTTGGGAGGCGCTTACTTGATCCGGGATGACACGAAGGAATACGGGATTTTTGCTAGAGCCTTATCTGGTATGAGGTTTTGGAGTGCTGGGTGATCCGGGATGATCTTCGGTAAACCTTACATCAGCACGATGTCGTACTGCTCCTGACTCAAATTCGACTCCACCTGCAGCGATACCGGCTTGCCGATGAAATCGATCAGCATCGCCAGATGCTGCGATTCCTCGTCGAGGAACAGATCGATCACCTGCTGCGACGCGATCACGCGGAATTCGCGCGGGTTGAACTGGCGCGACTCGCGCAGGATCTCGCGCAGCACGTCGTAGCACACCGTACGCGGCGTCTTGACCTGCCCCTTGCCGTGGCACGTCGGGCACGGCTCGCACAGCAGATGCGCCAGCGATTCGCGCGTGCGCTTGCGCGTCATTTCCACGAGCCCCAGCTGCGAGAACCCGTTCACGGTCACGCGCGTGCGGTCGCGCGACAGCGCCTTCTTCAACTCGCCGAGCACGGCGTCGCGATGCTCGGCGTTCTCCATGTCGATGAAGTCGATGATGATGATCCCGCCCAGATTGCGCAGCCGCAATTGCCGCGCGATCGTGTGCGCGGCTTCGAGGTTGGTCTTGAAGATCGTGTCGTCGAAGTTGCGCGCGCCCACGTAGCCGCCGGTGTTGACGTCGATCGTCGTCATCGCTTCGGTCTGGTCGATCATCAGGTAGCTGCCCGACTTCAGATCGACGCGCCGCGACAGCGCGCGCTGGATCTCGGCCTCGATGTTGTAGAGATCGAACAGCGGCCGCTCGCCGGTGTAGTGATGCAGCCGCGCGCTCACGGCCGGCGTGAATTCGCGCGCGAACGTGGACAGCCGCGCGAACGTCTCGCGCGAATCGATCTGGATCTTCGAGGTGTCGTCGTTCGCGAAATCGCGCAGCACCCGCTGCGCGAGGTCGAGATCCTGATAGAGCAGGCTGGTGGCCGGCAGCCGCTGCGCCTGCGCGACGATGGTCGCCCAGGTCTTGCGCAGGTAGGTCACGTCGGCGCCCAGCTCCTCGCCGCTCGCGTCCTCGGCGATGGTCCGCACGATGTAGCCGCCTTTCTCCTCGGCCGGGATCACGGCCGTCAGCCGCGCCCGCACGGCCTCGCGCTCGGCCTCGCTCTCGATCTTCTGCGAGATGCCGATATGCGGCTCCTGCGGCAGATAGACCAGCGTGCGCCCGGCGATGCTGACCTGGGTCGACAGCCGCGCGCCCTTGGTGCCTATCGGATCCTTGATCACCTGCACCATCAGCGTCTGGCCTTCGAACACGATCTTCTCGATCGGCGTATGCGGCACGCTGCCGTGCGGATCGCCGGGCGGACGCGGTTGCCAGATGTCGGCCACGTGCAGGAACGCGGCGCGCTCCAGGCCGATGTCGATGAACGCCGACTGCATGCCGGGCAGCACGCGCACGACCTTGCCGAGATAGATGTTCCCGACGCGACCGCGCGACAGCGTGCGCTCGACATGAAGCTCCTGCACCGCGCCTTGCTGCACGAGCGCGACCCGCGTTTCCTGCGGGGTGAGATTGATCAGGATTTCTTCGTTCATGGCGGGGCTCAGAAAACGACGCGCGCCGCGCGCAGCAGCGCGGCGGTTTCAAATAGGGGCAGCCCCATGATACCGGAATGCGATCCGTCGATTCGCTCGACGAACTCGGCCGCGCGGCCCTGGATCGCATATGCGCCGGCCTTACCGAACGGCTCGCCGCTCGCCACGTAGCGCGCCAGCGCCTCGGCGCCGACCGGCCCGAACTGCACGGTCGAGCGCGACAGCGCGGGCATCAGCGGCGTGCCGTCGGCGTCGACCACGGCCAGCGCGGTCAGCACTTCGTGGGTGCGACCGGCCAGGCGGGCGAGCATCGACAGCGCGTCGTCGGCGGTGGCGGGCTTGCCGAGGATGGCGCCGTCGATCGTCACGGTGGTGTCGGCCACCAGCACTGGGGCGGTGGGCAGGGCGCTGGTCACGAGCCGGGCGCGCGCCGCGTCGGCCTTCGCGGCGCACACGCGCACCACGTAGTCGGTCGCCGATTCGCCGGGCAGCTCGGCTTCGAGTGCCTCGGCGTCCTCGTCGGGGCGTGGCAGCAGCAGTTCGAAGCCGACGCCGATCTGGCGCAGCAACTCCTGCCGGCGCGGGCTCTGCGAGGCGAGATAGGCGAACTGGTAGGTCGTGTCGGGCAGGAGGCGGCGATCGGACATTGTCATGGTTCTCGTTGTGGGCACATGACGGCGCGCGAACGCGGCGCGTCATGCGCGGTGGTAGGGGGGATTCTGCGTGATGCTCCACGCGCGGTAAAGCTGCTCGGCGAGCAGCACGCGCACCATGCCGTGCGGCAGCGAGAGGCTCGAGATCCGCAGCAGCATGTAGGCGCGCGCCTTGAACTCGGGATCGAGGCCATCTGCGCCGCCGATCACGAACGCGACGTCGCGCCCGTCCTGCTGCCAGCCGGGCAGCGCCTGCGCGAGCTGCATCGAGGTCCAGTCGCGGTCGCGCTCGTCGAGCGCGACGATGCGCGCGCTCTTGGGCAGCGCGGCCTCGATACTGGTTTTCTCGGCGGCCATCACGCTTTCGGCGCTGCGGCCGCCCGAACGCAGCTCGGGCTTGATCTCGCGCAGCTCGATACGCAGCTCGGGCGGCATGCGCTTCGCGTATTCGTCGAACCCGTCCGACACCCAGCCGGGCATCTTGTGGCCGACGGCGACGATATGCAGCTTCATGGCGACGCACTCACAGGCAACGCTTCACGTGCGCCCGCGCTTCAGCTGCGGCGCAGGCGGCCGCTTCCGCCTCGCCGTCCTCGTCCTCGTCGGTCGTCACCGACGCGCCTGCCGGGCCGTTGCCGGCCATCTTCATGCGCACCGGCTTGTCGCCCCAGATTTCCTCGAGGCGGTAGTACTGGCGCAGGGCCGGCTGGAGGATGTGGACCACGGCGTCGCCGCAGTCGACCAGCACCCATTCGCCGGTGTCCTCGCCTTCCGAGCTGACGATGTCGCCGCCGGCTTCCTTGACCGATTCGCGCACGCTGTTGGCGAGCGCCTTGGTCTGGCGGTTCGAGGTGCCGCTCGCGATGATCACGCGGTCGAACAGTTCGGTGAGGTGGCTGGTGTTGAACACCTTGATGTCTTGCGCCTTGACGTCTTCGCGGGCGTCGACGATCACGCGCTGAAGTTTGCGAATACCCATGTCAGGAATGGTAGAGACGATGTTGAAGAATATAGGCCCAGACGGAGGCCGACACATGCTCGGCCTCCGCGTCGGGGACTTGCGCGCGCCGCGCGATGCATTCGCGCAGGTGCGCACGGATATCGGTGGCGGCGATATCGAATGCGAGCGTGGTGTCGACCAGCACGCGGCCGGCCGGGCTCGATTGCAACGCGGCCGCGTCGGCGCGGCGCGCCGCGATCTGGGCGGCCACCACGGGCGGCGCGGCGCTCAGGTCGAAGCCCGGGCGCGTGGCGACGCACACGTGCGCCAGTTCGAACAGCAATTTCCAGTCGCGCCAGGTGTCGAGCCGCACCAGCTGATCGGCGCCGATCACGAACGACAGCGACGCCTCTGGGCCGACCCGCTCGCGCCAGCGCGCCAGCGTCTCGGCCGTGTAGGTGGCGCCGGTGTGCTCGATCTCGTCGGGGGCGACGGTCACGCCGGGCCGCGCCAGCGACGGCGCGGCGGCGCGCGTCATCGCGAGCCGGTGCTCGGCCGCCGAGACATCGCGCTTCTGGTACGGCTGGCCGGCCGGCATCAGCACCAGCTCGGTCAGCGCCAGCACGTCGGCGAACCGCCGCGCGAGCGCGAGGTGGCCGTCGTGGATCGGGTCGAACGTGCCGCCGAGGATGGCGATCCGGTGCGGCAGCGGGTTCGGTCGGGCTTGAGTATCCAGAACGCGTCCTTTGCTTTCGGTCAGGGCCTTGGGTTCACGATGGGCGCGCGGCTCACAGCCAGTCGCGCGGCACCAGGAAATCGCTGTAGAGGCGCGCTTCCGGCGTGCCCGGTTCGGGCTGCCAGTCGTAGCGCCAATGGGCGGCGGGCGGCATCGACATCAGGATCGACTCGGTGCGGCCGCCGCTTTGCAGGCCGAACAGCGTGCCGCGGTCGAACACCAGGTTGAACTCGACATAGCGGCCGCGCCGGTAAGCCTGGAACTCGCGTTCGCGCTCGCCGTACGGCGTGCCGCCGCGGCACTCGCAGATCGGCAGGTAGGCGCCGAGGAACGCGTCGCCCACCGCCTGCATCATCTCGAACGACCGCTGGAAGCCCGGCTCCGAGAGATCGTCGAAGAAGATCCCGCCGATGCCGCGCGTTTCGTTGCGGTGCTTGAGGAAGAAATACTCGTCGCACCAGGCCTTGAAGCGCGGGTAATACGTGTCGCCGAACGGCGCGAGCGCATCGCGGCAGGCCGCGTGGAAATGGCGCGCGTCGTCCTCGTAGCCGTACACGGGCGTCAGGTCCATGCCGCCGCCGAACCAGAAGATCGGCACCTCGCCGGCCTTGGTGGCCACGAACATGCGCACGTTCATGTGCACGGTCGGGCAATGCGGGTTACGCGGATGCAGCACGAGCGACACGCCGAGCGCCTCGAAGCCGCGGCCGGCCAGTTGCGGGCGCGCCGCGCTGGCCGACGGCGGCAGCGCGTCGCCGGCGACATCCGAGAAGCCGATGCCGGCGCGCTCGAAGAACAGGCCGCCTTCGAGAATGCGCGTGCAGCCGCCGCCGCGCAGGCGCTCCTCCGGGCCGCGCCGCCAGGCGTGCGTCGCGAGCGGGGCGCCGTCGAACGCGCCCAGCGCTTCGGCGATGCGGGCCTGCAGGCCTTCGAGATAGGCACGAACGCGGTTCGCGTCGAAATTCGATTCGGTGGTCATGACGTCGGAAAGAGGGCGCGGCTCGCTCGGGAGCCGGGTGCCGGGATTGTAGACCTTCCGGTCCGGATGCCCCGGCGCCGGGCGGCGCACCATGAAAAACGCCGCCCGGCGCACGCGCACCGGGCGGCGGCAAGCACGTTCAGCCCTGCTTGCGGTTCAGCGCGCGATGGCCGATGTCGCGGCGGTACTGCATGCCTTCGAAGTTGATCTGGTTGATCGCGTCGTAGGCGGCCTGCTGCGCGCCGCGCACCGAATCCGACAGCCCGACCACGCACAGCACGCGACCGCCCGACGTGACGAGCTTGTCGCCGTCGTGGGTCGTGCCGGCGTGGAACGTGACCGAATGGCCGGTTTCCTCGGGGATGTCGTTGATGCGATCGCCCTTGCGCGGCGAATCCGGATAGCCGTGCGCGGCCAGCACCACGCCGAGCGCGGTGCGGCGGTCCCATTCGAGCTCGACCGTGTCGAGCGTGCCCGCGATCGCCTGTTCGACGACCTTCGAGAAATCGCTCTTCAGGCGCGCCATGATCGGCTGCGTTTCCGGGTCGCCCATGCGGCAGTTGAATTCGAGCGTGCGCGGGTTGCCGTCCTTGTCGATCATCAGGCCCGCATACAGGAAGCCGGTGAAGCGGATGCCGTCGTTTTCCATGCCGCGCACCGTCGGCATGATGATTTCGCGCATCACGCGCGCGTGCATCTGCGGCGTGACGATCGGCGCCGGCGAGTAGGCGCCCATGCCGCCCGTGTTGGGGCCGCGGTCGCCGTCGAGCAGGCGCTTGTGATCCTGGCTCGAGGCCAGCGCCAGCGCATGCTTGCCGTCCACCATGACGATGAAGCTGGCTTCCTCGCCGTCGAGGAATTCCTCGATCACGACGCGCGCGCCGGCGTCGCCGAGCTTGTTGCCCGACAGCATCATGTCGACGGCGTCGTGCGCTTCTTCCAGCGACATCGCCACGACCACGCCCTTGCCCGCGGCCAGGCCGTCGGCCTTGACCACGATCGGGGCGCCCTTGGCGTAGAGGTAGGCGTGCGCGGCGGCGTCGGTGAAGGTTTCGTACTCGGTCGTGGGGATGCCGTGGCGCTTCATGAACGCCTTGGCGAAATCCTTCGAGATTTCGAGCTGGGCCGCTTCGCGGGTCGGGCCGAACACCTTGAGGCCGCGCTGGCGGAAGTGGTTGACGATGCCGGCCGCGAGCGGCGCTTCCGGGCCGACCAGCGTGAACGCCACCTGCTCGGCTTCGGCGAAATCGGCCAGATCGTCGAGCGAGGTCAGATCGATGTTCTTCAGCCGCGCGTCCTGCGCGGTGCCGCCGTTGCCGGGTGCAACGTAGACGGTCTGAACGCGCGGCGACTGGGCGAGCTTCCAGGCGAGCGCATGTTCGCGGCCGCCGGAACCGACGACGAGTAGTTTCATGGGAATCCCCGCAGACTAAAAAATAGGGCGGTCGGCGCGCATCGAGCGGGCCGACCGCGGTACCTGGCGGTGGCCGCCTTTCACCCGAAAGACGGACCGGTTCGCGTTCATTCGTCGCCGATGACCGCGTTCGTGTAGACCTCTTGCACGTCGTCGAGATCCTCGAGCACGTCGAGCAGCTTCTGCATCTTCACGGCGTCGTCGCCGGAGAATTCGACTGCGTTCTGCGGCTTCATCGTGACTTCGGCGAGTTCGGCCTTGAAGCCGACCGCTTCCAGCGCGTCCTTCACCGTGGAGAAGGCCTGCCAGTCGCACAGCACCTCGATGCTGCCGTCTTCGTTGGTGTTGACGTCGTCGGCGCCGGCTTCGAGCGCGGCTTCCATCAGCGCGTCTTCCGAGGTGCCGGGCGCGAACAGGAACTGGCCGACGTGATCGAACATGAACGCGACCGAACCGTCGGTGCCCATGTTGCCGCCGTACTTCGAGAACGCGTGACGGACTTCCGCGACGGTGCGCACGCGGTTGTCGGTCATGGTGTCGACGATGATCGCCGCGCCGCCGATGCCGTAGCCTTCGTAGCGGATTTCCTCGTAGTTCGCGCCGTCGGCGCCGCCCACGCCGCGATCGATCGCGCGCTTGACGTTGTCCTTCGGCATGTTCGCGTCAGCGGCCTTGTCGACCGCGAGACGCAGACGCGGGTTCGAATTCGCGTCGCCGCCGCCCAGGCGGGCCGCCACCTGGATTTCCTTGATCAGGCGCGTCCAGCCCTTGCCACGCTTGGCGTCGGCCGCTGCCTTCTTATGCTTGATGTTGGCCCATTTGGAATGACCAGCCATACCCGTTCTCCGTCGCCCGCGCGATCCGGCGGGCGTGTCTTAAGCGATGTGTTGCGGTGCGCCGTGTGGCGAAGCCGCGAGATGTCGATGGATTCGCGATTGCGCCTGCGCGCGCGATGCGGGCGCAGGCCCGGACGGCCCCTGACGGGCTCCGGACGCTAAGCACGCGATTTTACCATGCGGCGCAACCCGACCCGGTGCGTCCGCGTGCAAAGGGCCAGGCGCCGTGACGCGGGGAATCGGGGCGGGATGGATGCGGGGCGTGCGGCGGGCGATCCGGCCCGACCGCTCAGTTCTTGGTGCCGAACAGGCGGTCGCCGGCGTCGCCGAGGCCCGGGATGATGTAGGCGTGGTCGTTCAGGTGCGAATCGAGCGAGGCGACGTAGACCTTGACGTCCGGATGGGCGTCCTGGAACACCTGGATGCCTTCCGGCGCGGCCACCGGCGCCAGGAACGCGATCCGCTCGCCGGGCACGTTGCGGCGCTTGAGCACGTCCACGGCGTGCACGACCGAGTAGCCGGTGGCGATCATCGGGTCGCACAGGATGAAGTTGCGGTCTTCGAGATCGGGCAGCCGCACCAGGTATTCGACCGGGCGGTGGTCGTCGGCGCGGAACACGCCGATGTGGCCGACCCGCGCCGACGGCACCAGGTCGAGCAGGCCGTCCGACATGCCGATGCCTGCGCGCAGCACCGGCACGATGGCCAGCTTCTTGCCGGCGATCACGGGCGCGTCGATCTCGACGAGCGGGGTGGCGACCCGTTTCGTGGTGATCGGCAGGTTGCGCGTGATTTCGTAGCCCATCAGCATCGTGATCTCGCGCAGCAGCTCGCGGAACGCGCGCGTGGACGTGTCCTTGTCGCGCATGTGGGTGAGTTTGTGCTGGATCAGCGGGTGATCGAGGATAAAAAGGTTCGGAAAGCGGCTGTCCTGGGTCATGACGGGCGGCGGAAAACGGTGCGTGGAGATCGGGGGGGGGCGCGTGTCGCGCGGTCGGGTGACGCAAGTTTATCGAAGATGGCCGGCGCGATCCGGATATTATCGACCTCTCTCGCGCGGCAGTCCGGTCGGCGGCGCGGGGCGGCTGCCGCGCGGTTTCGCCGGCGGCGGTCGCCCGCGTCCCGGCTCGGGCGGTCGCTTCGGTGCGGCTGCGGCCGCTCACTGACAGCAAGGAACCGGCTCGAATGGATCTCGGAATCGCAGGACGCACCGCGCTCGTATGCGCGGCCAGCAAGGGACTCGGACGCGGCTGCGCGCAGGTGCTGGCCGCCGAAGGCGTGAAGCTCGTGATCGCGGCGCGCACCCAGGAAACGCTCGACGCAACCGCCGAGCACATCCGCCGCACCACCGGCGCCGACGTCACGGCCGTCGCCTGCGACATCACCACGCCCCAGGGGCGCGAACTGGCGCTGGCGGCCTGCCCGCAGCCCGACATCCTCGTCACCAACGCGGGCGGGCCGCCGCCGGGCGATTTCCGCGATTTCTCGCGCGACGACTGGATCCGCGCCGTCGACGCCAACATGCTGACGCCGATCGAGCTGATCCGCGCCACCATCGACGGCATGATCGCGCGCCGCTTCGGGCGCATCGTCAACATCACGAGCTCGTCGGTCAAGTCGCCGATCGAGGTGCTGGCGCTGTCGAACGGCGCGCGCTCGGGGCTGACGGGTTTCGTCGCGGGGCTCTCGCGCAAGGTGGCCGAGCACAACGTGACGATCAACAACCTGCTGCCGGGCCTGTTCGACACCGACCGCATCAAGACCACGCTGACGGCGTCGGCGCAGGCGGTCGGCAAGAGCGTCGACGAGATGCGCGCGCGCCGCACCCAGGAAATTCCAGCGCGCCGGCTCGGGCAGCCCGACGAATTCGGCGCGGCCTGCACGTTCCTCTGCAGCGTGCACGCCGGCTACATCACGGGCCAGAACTGGCTGATGGACGGCGGCGCCTATCCCGGCACGTTCTGAGTGGAGCGCCGCGCGCGCTCGCACGTTGTCCCTTTCGACCCACGAGGATTGACCAGCATGGATGCACCCCGGATTGCGCTGATCGCGCACGACGCCAAGAAGGACGAAATCGTCGCGCTCACGGGCGCCTATCGCGACACGCTCGCGCGCTGCACGCTGGTGGCCACCGGCACCACGGGCGACCGCATCGCGAGCGCGCACGGGCTGGAGGTCGAGCGCAAGCTGTCGGGCCCGCTCGGCGGCGACCAGCAGATCGGCGCGGAGCTGGCGTCTGGCCAAGTGCAGATGGTGGTGTTCCTGCGCGATCCGATGACCGCGCAGCCACACGATCCCGATATCAACGCGCTGGTGCGCGTGTGCGACGTGCACGACGTGCCGGTGGCCACCAACGTGGCGACGGCGCGCGTGCTGCTCGACGATCTGGTGCGACGGCTGGGGTAGCGGGGCAGCGGCCACGCCGGGCCGCCCTCAGCAGGAATTCCGCCGACGCGCGAGAATCATGCGTCCCGTCGCCAGACGGCCGAATTCCCCCGAACACCCAACCAGGAGTACGACGCATGCCGAAAGCAATCCGTTACGACCAGCCGGGCGGCCCGGAAGTGATGAAGTGGGTCGATGTCGAGGTCGGCGAACCGAAGGCCGGCGAGGTGCGCGTGAAGCACCACGCGGTGGGCCTGAACTACATCGACGTCTACTTCCGCACCGGCCTTTATCCGCAACCGCTGCCGGGCGGCCTCGGCCAGGAAGGCGCGGGCGAGGTGGTGGCGGTGGGCGAGGGCGTCGCCGCGCTGAAGGTGGGCGACCGCGTCGCCTACACCGGCGTGCCGCCCGGCTCGTATGCCGAGGAACGCGTGCTGCCGGCCGAGAAGATCGTCAGGCTGCCCGACGCGATTACCTACGAAGACGCCGCCTCGATCATGCTGCAGGGCTTGACCGCGCAATATCTGCTGCGCCGCACCTATCCGGTCAAGGCCGGCGACACCATCCTGATCCACGCGGTCGCCGGCGGCGTCGGGCTGATCGTCTGCCAGTGGGCCAAGGCGCTCGGCGCGACGGTGATCGGCACGGTCGGTTCGGACGAAAAGGCCGAACTGGCCAGGGCGCATGGCTGCGACCACACGATCGTCTACACGCGCGAGCCCGAATTCGCCGGGCGCGTGAAGGAGATCACGAACGGCGCGGGCGTGCCGGTGGTGTACGACTCGATCGGCAAGGACACCTACATCGCGCGTCGCTCGACAGCCTGGCGCCGCTCGGCCTGTTCGTCAGTTTCGGCAATGCGTCGGGCCCGCTGCAGCCGATCGACTCGAAGGAGTTCGCCTCGCGCGGCTCGCTGCTCTTCACGCGCCCGACGCCCACCGCGATCTCGAAGCGCGCCGCACCACGGGCTCGACGATCCTGCTGCCCTGACCGTTTAACCGTACGTCCCGCCTCGCGTCGCGGCCGCCTTTAGGGCGGCCGCGCGCTTTCTACCCCCGGCCACCGCCGCGTTTACGCGCTTTCTACCCCCGCCAGCCCACCTTTGACCTGCCCTTTACGCGCATTCCCATAACGTTGCATCCGTTCGGACAGGAACACGGAGAACACAACAATGGATGCGCTGTATATCGGCGGTCTCGCACTGTTTTCGGTGCTGATCGCCGCGCTCGTCGCGGGGTGCGACAAGCTCGCTCAATATGGTCGCGGGGGCGTCAATGAACTGGATGCTGTGGCTCGCGGGGCTCTCGACCGCGCTGCTGTTCGCCTATCTGATCTACGCGCTGCTGCGCGCGGAGGACATCGAATGAGCGCGAACGACCTCTTGCAGGCGGGGATCTTCCTCGTCGTGCTGCTGGCGCTGGCGGTGCCCGTCGCCGGCTATCTGACCCGCGTGATGGACGGCTCGTCGCGCATCGTGCGCGTGTTCGGGCCGCTCGAACGCGTGCTGTACCGCATCGCGGGCGTCGATCCGGGCGCCGAAATGTCGTGGAAGCAGTACGCGTTCGCGACGATCGCGTTCAACGTGCTCGGCATGTTCGTGCTCTACGCGCTGCTGCGCGTCCAGCAATGGCTGCCCGGCAACCCGCAGCAGTTCCCGCCGATGACGGTGGACGGCGCGTTCAACACCGCCATCAGCTTCGTCACCAACACCAACTGGCAGGACTATTCGCCCGAGCAGACAGTCAGCTATCTGACGCAGATGCTCGGCCTGACGGTCCAGAACTTCCTGTCGGCGGCCACCGGCATCGTGGTGGTGATCGCGCTGATCCGCGGCTTCGCGCGTCACACGGCGAAGACGATCGGCAATTTCTGGGTCGATCTGACGCGCGTGACGCTGTACGTGCTGGTGCTGGTGCCGATGTCGGTCGTGGTCGCGGCGCTGCTGATGAGCCAGGGCGTGATCCAGAACTTCCGCGCCTATAACCGACGTGCCGACGCTGCAGGCCAGCACCTGCCAGGCGCCGAAGCTCGACGCGCAGGGCAACCCGGTCAAGGACGACAAGGGCAACCCGGTGACGGTCGCCACGCCGCTCAAGACGCAGACGCTGGCGATGGGCCCGGCGGCCTCTCAGGAAGCCATCAAGATGCTCGGCACCAACGGCGGCGGCTTCTTCAACGGCAATTCGGCGCATCCGTACGAGAACCCCACGCCGTTCTCGAACATGGTGCAGATCCTCTCGATCCTGATCCTGCCGGTCGCGCTGTGTCTCGTGTTCGGCCGCATGATCGGCGACCGCCGGCAGGGCGTCGCGGTGCTCGCGGCGATGACGGTGGCGTTCGCGGCGGCGGTCGGCGTCGAGGCGGCCTCCGAGCAGCGCGGCAACCCGCAGTTCACGGCGCTGCACGTCGATCAGGGCGCGAGCGACCTGCAGGCGGGCGGCAACATGGAAGGCAAGGAAACCCGCTTCGGCATCGCGCAAACGAGCATCTTCGTGGTCGCGACGACGGCGGCCTCGTGCGGCGCGGTGGACGGGCGCGCACGATTCGCTGACGCCGGTCGGCGGGCTGGTGCCGATGCTGCTGATCCAGCTCGGCGAGGTGATCTTCGGCGGGGTGGGCTCCGGCCTGTACGGGATGCTCGTGTTCGCGCTGCTGGCGGTGTTCGTGGCGGGCCCGATGATCGGCCGCACGCCCGAATACGTCGGCAAGAAGATCGAATCGTTCGAGATGAAGATGGTGTCGATCGTGGTGCTGCTCACGCCGCTGCTGGTGCTGGTGGGCACGTCGATCGCGGTGCTGTCGGAGGCCGGCCGCGCGGGGATCGCCAATCCGGGGGCCGCACGGCTTCTCGGAAATCCGGCTCTCTTGAAATTTGAGTGGGTGAAAAGGGCCGCCGGGGTACGAAAACCTACGTCGCAAAACGGTATCTTCCCACCCCTAGCCCCGCCCCAAGGCGGGGAAGTCCTCGCCGCCGGACGGGCTCG
>WNEB01000222.1 GCA_009914575.1 Burkholderia gladioli | reverse complement strand
GCGTGAGTGGCCGGGTCCATCGCTATCGCGACGCCGACATGGCGATGCGCTGGGCGGCCACCGGTTTCCTGGAAGCGGAGAAGCGCTTCCGCAAGCTCGGTGGTGCCAACGACCTCTGGATCCTCGCTGTCGCCCTGCATCGATCACTCGAAAAACGCGTTGACCATGATCGGGAGTCTGCCTAATCTATGAAACCCCGCCGTCCCAACCTTCAACTACGAATGGGACACCGCCATCGGGCCGCATCAACGGCCATTACGCCGAGCTCGACTGGGCGCCGATCCTCTTCTACATACATCCACCGCCAGTACGAACGACCGCTGCTGGCCGCGCTGTACCGGCTCGCGCGCGTGGGCTTCGTCACGCCGCTGCGCGACGGCATGAACCTGGTGGCCAAGGAATACTTGTCGGCGCAGGATCCCGAGGATCCGGGCGTGCTGGTGCTGTCGCGCTTTGCCGGCGCGGCGCGCGAGCTGACCGGCGCGCTGATCGTCAATCCGATGGATATCGACGGCATGGCCGAGGCGCTCGCGCGGGCGCTGTCGATGCCGGTGGCCGAACGCCGGTCGCGCTACGAGGACATGATCGCGCAGCTGCGCGAGAACAACGTCTCGGTATGGCGCGACAACTTCCTGCGCGATGTGGCGTCGGGCGGGCAGCTGACGGCGCGCTGAAGGCGCGTCGCCGCGTGCGGCAGACATGAAAAACCGCCGGCAAGCCGGCGGTTTTTGTTTGGGGCGAAGGACCGACGGTGCCGTCGGTTCGGAACGGACTCAAGCGCCGCGTTCGCCGCTGCGCTCGCTGTCGCCGTCGTCGTCGAACAGGTCGCGGCCGTGCTGCTTGGCGAGCAGGTCGCGATACAGGCCCGGGCGGTTGCGCAGCACGTCGGGCGCGCCGTCGTCGATCACCTTGCCGGTGCTCATCGCGATGATGCGGTCGAAGTTGCGCAGCGTGGAGAGCCGGTGCGCGATCGCGATCACGGTGCGGCCCGCCATCAGCCGGTCGAGCGCGGCCTGGATGGCTTCTTCCGAGGCGCTGTCGAGCGCCGAGGTGGCTTCGTCGAGCAGCAGGATCGGCGCGTCCTTCAGGATCGCGCGGGCGATCGCGATGCGCTGGCGCTGGCCGCCCGACAGCTTCACGCCGCGGTCGCCGACGATGGTGTCGAAGCCGTCCGGCATCGGTTCGATGAACTCCGTGCAGCGCGCGTCGCGCGCGGCGGCGAGCACTTCCTCGCGTGTCGCGTCGGGGCGACCGTAGGTGATGTTCTCGTAGATGGTCCGGTGCAGCAGCGAGATGTCCTGCGGCACGAGCGCGATCTGGTTGCGCAGGCTGTCCTGCGTGATGCCGGCGATGTCGTGGCCGTCGATCTTGATCGCGCCCTGCTGCACGTCGTAGAAGCGCTGCAGCAGCGCCAGCACGGTGGACTTGCCCGCGCCCGACTTGCCGATCAGGCCGACGCGCTGGCCCGCCTCGATGCGCAGGTCGAAGTGGTCGAGGATCGGCGTGCGGCTCGGGTAGGCGAACGTCACGCCCTCGAATGCGACGCGACCGCCGCGCGACTTCAGCTCGGTGGCGTCGGAGCGGTCCGGCATGCCGTGCGGCTCGAGGATGGTCTTGACCGCTTCGGCCAGACGCGCGATGTGCTGCGTCACGTCCACCAGCGCCACGGCCAGGTCGCGCGTGCCGTGCAGGATCGTGAAGCCGAGCGAACTGACCAGTACGATGTCGCCCGAGGTGGCCTTGCCCTGATCCCACAGCATCAGCGCCCAGCCGAGCAGGCCTACCGACAGCATCGCCGTGATCACGGCGTGCAGCAGGCGCAACTTTTCGAGGTAGAGCAGGCTTTCCTGGCGCGCGTCCATTTCGGCCTTGACCGTTTTGCCGAAGCGTTTCTGCTCGCTGAATGTCATGCCGAACGCGCGCACCAGCGACATGTTGCCGATCACGTCCACCAGCTCGCCGTCCACGGCCGCAGCCTTGGTGGCGAACGCGTGATGGCGCGCCGAACCGCGGCCGGCCAGCTTGAACAGCACGATCGCGAGGATCGCCGAGGCAGTGAACAGGCCGAGCGCCATCATCGGGTTGACGACGATGATCATGACGATCGCGCCCACCACCGCGATACACGGCGGCAGCACGTTCCAGGCCATCGTGTTCTCGGAGGTGTAGATCGCGTTCGAGGTGGCCGTGATGCGGCTCGCCAGCGTGCCGGGCTGCTTTTCCGCGTAATAGCTCGGCGAATGGCCGCTCAGATACTGGAACAGGTCGCGGCGCAGATCGCCGGTGACGGCCACGAAGGTGTGCGCGGCCACCCAACCGCCGACCCGCCAGAGCAGGTTGTCGGCGGCGATCAGGCCGACCAGCAGGGCAAAGGCGCCCCACAGCGGGCCGGGATGGTGGCGGCCGCCCGCGAGCACGTCGATCAGGTGCTTGATCGCGTACTGCGAGCCGAGCGCGCAGCCGACGGCGGCCAGCACGCTGGCCAGCACGATGACGTGCGCGAGGGGATGCTTGCGGATGTAGCGAAACAGAAACGCAAGGGGGCGGCTCGCATAGCTCGAGAGCTTCGCGTTGTGGGCGTTGCGCTGGGCAGGTGTGAGAGCTTCCAAAATATGTGCGTGTGGTCGGTCTGTCGGAGGTTGAGAGGCGCGCGGTGCGGCTGAGTCGCGAGGCCCGCGAGGCGGACGGAAGCCGGCATTGTAAACAAGCGCGAGGTTTGTGCCGCACCCGATCGCATCTGATCTACGGTCTGCGATTCATTTTGGGATAAAAGCCGGCGGCTCGCACTGTTTCCGCGCGGCAAGGACGGTGTCCCAAACGTAGTTGAAGGTTGGGACGGCGGTTCCCGTAGGAATCCGAGAGAATCGGGTTTCCAGGACCAACCTCCCGAACAGGAGAACCGCCGAAATGAAGCCTACCAAGAAACCGAACCGTCGTGCTGATGCTGAGTGTCGTGTTGTTGGTAAACAAGAGCACGAAGCGCTGCGCGCGGGCCTTGCCGAGCAAGCCCAGTTGCTGC
>WNEB01000221.1 GCA_009914575.1 Burkholderia gladioli | reverse complement strand
CTCCGTCGACCTACTCTGACACCACACAACGACCGCGTGGGTAGTCACCAGGAATAGGCAACCGGCGAGGCGACTCTGTGAACTTTCTGGACGGGGGGTGGGGGGGGGGGGGGCGCCGCTGGGGGACCACCCTCGAGGCATCGAAGTACAAACGGGGGGCGCGGGAGGGGGGGGCGGGGGGGGGGGGGGGGCGCCCCCCCCCCCCCCCCGCGCCTCGATCGGCTTTTGCCGTTCGTCCGCCTTTGCCGTTCGCTTTTCCCGCCTCGACCGCTCCGACCGGTCGCCATCCCGCGCGATTCGCTCGCCGTCTTTCTCAAGCCCAAACGACAACGCCGCCGCGCCGGACTCCCGGCTGGCGGCGTGCCTGGCGCGTCGGTCGACGCGACAACCCGATTGACTGCGTCCGATTTACTGCGGCAGATCCCAGCGCGGCGGCGTTTCGGCGTTGATCGTCACGCGAAACGCGCGCGCTTCCGAATCGCCAGGGTTGCGCAGCGTGTACGGCTGATCGGCGTCGAACACGATCGCGTCGCCGGTCGCCAGCAGTTGGCGGCGGTCGTTGACGGCCACTTCGAGCGTGCCTTCGCTGACCACCAGGTTGATCGTCGTGCCCGGCGCGCGGCGCACGCCGGTTTCGGTATGCAGCGGCGCGACGCGCAGCTCGTGGAATTCGGCCGTGGCCGGCTCGCCTTCCGGATAGAGCGCCCGCGACGAGAAACGACCGTTCGAACCGATCACGCGCACCGCGCGCTCGGCCGGCAGATGCTCGAAGCCGAGCACCGCGTGACGGCGCAGGAACGCGGCCACCGACACCTTCAGCGCCGCCGCCACCTTGCAGAGCACCTTGATGGACGGCACGCTGCGCGCCGATTCGATCTGCGCGAGCATGGCCCGCGACACGCCGGACAGGCGCGCCAGCGCGTCCAGCGACAGTTGCCGCTCGGCGCGCAGCCGGGCGAGGTTGACGCCGACCTGGCGCTCCAGCGCGTCGAACGATTCCTGCGGGGCGCCAAGCGCCGGCACGACCGCGCGGTCGGCGGTTTCGCGGTCGCGCACCAGCGCGAGGGATGAATGCATGGTTGGCCTCCAGCGCGCAGGATGCGCGCAGCGAACTCGATTGCAGGCAATACTAGCATCGGGGTTCGGGGCGGCAAACGAAGTTATCTTCACACTGTTATCAGCATCGCAGAGGGATCGTCAGTGCCGGCGAGCCCGATGCCGCCGCCTTTGCCGCGCGATCGATCCGCCGCCATTTTTCGTCGCAGTAACGGGGGCGGATCGCACCGGGTCATTCTCCCGCCAGCCGTCGCGCCGGCGCAACCGGGCGGCCCCTGCCCTGCGCGCACCTGCGGCGGCCGCGAATTCGAAAAGCTATAATGAAAAGCTTTCCCCGACGGTCTGCCCGCCGGCGCCCGAGGCCCTGCCACGGTCGCCCGCCGCTTCGCCTTCCCGCCCCGCCGTGCGCTGCGCGCCGCCCGGGCACCAGGCGGCGGCCCGGAGCCGACCGTCCCGATTCACCCGCAATGACGCCCCCAGGTCAACCACTGCGAACGGCGAACCCCATGACGAAAAAAATCTACATCAAGACCTTCGGCTGCCAGATGAACGAGTACGACTCGGACAAGATGGCCGACGTGCTCAACGCCTCCGAAGGCCTCGTGAAAACCGACCGGCCCGAAGACGCCGAAGTGATCCTGTTCAACACCTGCTCGGTGCGCGAAAAGGCGCAGGAAAAGGTGTTCTCGGATCTCGGTCGCGTGCGCGAGCTGAAGGAAGCGAACCCGAACCTGATCATCGGCGTGGGCGGCTGCGTCGCCAGCCAGGAAGGCGAGGCGATCGTGGCGCGCGCGCCGTACGTGGACGTGGTGTTCGGCCCGCAAACCCTGCACCGCCTGCCGCAGATGATCGACGCGCGCCGCGCCAGCGGTCGCTCGCAGGTCGACATCACGTTCCCCGAGATCGAGAAGTTCGACCACCTGCCGCCGGCGCGCGTCGAAGGCCCGAGCGCGTTCGTGTCGATCATGGAAGGCTGCAGCAAGTACTGCAGCTACTGCGTGGTGCCCTACACGCGCGGCGACGAAGTCTCGCGCCCCCTCGACGACGTGCTGACCGAAATCGCCGGCCTGGCCGACCAGGGCGTGCGCGAAGTCACGCTGCTCGGCCAGAACGTGAACGCCTACCGCGGCGCGCTCACGCAAGGCTCGCCCGACATCGCCGATTTGGCCACGCTGATCGAATACGTGGCCGACCTGCCCGGCATCGAGCGGATCCGCTACACCACCTCGCATCCGAAGGAATTCACGCAGCGCCTGCTCGATGTCTACGCGCGCGTGCCGAAGCTCGTCAATCACCTGCACCTGCCCGTCCAGCACGGCTCCGACCGCATCCTGATGGCCATGAAGCGCGGCTACACGGTGCTCGAATACAAGTCGCTGATCCGCAAGCTGCGTGCGATCCGTCCCGATCTGTCGCTGTCGACCGACATCATCATCGGCTTCCCCGGCGAGACCGAGGACGATTTCGAGAAGACCATGCAGCTCGTGCACGACATGAGCTACGACACCAGCTTCTCGTTCATCTACAGCCCGCGCCCCGGCACGCCGGCCGCCAACCTGCACGACGACACGCCGCGCGAGGTCAAGCTCAAACGCCTGCAACATCTGCAGGCCGCCATCGAGGAAAACGTCGCGCGGATCAGCGCGTCGATGGTCGGGCGAGTCGAGCGGATTCTCGTCGAAGGGCCGTCGCGCAAGGATCCGAACGAACTGGCCGGTCGTACCGAAAACAACCGCGTGGTGAATTTCCCCGCGCCGGTCGCCTCGCATCCGCGCCTGATCGGCCAGATGATCGACGTGCGGATCAACCACGCGTACCCGCATTCGCTGCGCGGCGAGCTCGTGCTCGCCCACGACGACGCCAGCCGCGCCGCCCACTGAACCGAGCGGCGTTGTTGCATAAATCGAGCGAGATCCGTTGACGTTTACGCGCAACGGTCGCGGGGCCAGCCTCCTATCAAGTCAGATTCCAGAGTAACTGCCTAATTTTTGACAAGAAAATGCGCAAGGACA
>WNEB01000220.1 GCA_009914575.1 Burkholderia gladioli | reverse complement strand
CCGAACACTGGCAGCATCTGCGTACGACGAACCCGATCGAGTCGACGTTCGCGACGGTGCGTCATCGGACGAAGCGTACGCGCAACTGCGTGTCGCGCGCGACGTTTCTCGGGCTGGCGTTCAAGCTAATCGAATCGGCCGAAGAGTCGTGGCGCAAGATCCGCGCGCCCGAGAAGCTGACCGAGCTGCTGGCGGGCATGCCGTTCAAAGATGGGGTACCGGTGACCGACAGCACCCCGGCTCAGCAATCGCTCACCGCCTGATCATGCCGACACCCTGTACACTAGATTTGACTTTAGCTCCCTCGGTGGTGCCAACGACCTCTGGATCCTCGCCGTCGCCCTGCATCGATCACTCGAAAAACGCGTTGTCCATGATCGGAAGTCTGCCTAATCTATGAAACCCCGCCTTCAACCTTCAACTACGTTTGGGACACCGCCCCATCGCTGAGCACGCGCCCGTCAGGCGCGGCGGCGGATGCGCCGATGCATTGAGGGAAAACCCCGAGAAAGGGAAAGCGGGTGAAACGGGCCGGATTTGCCCGTCGTCAAATCATGGCGAAACAGGGGGTTGCGGGGCCAACGCCGCCTGTCGCGCTTCGGCACGGGCGCGTTCGGCGTCGCCGCGGGCCGCCGCGAATTCGGCGCCGAGCAGCAGCACTGCCGCCGAGTAATACAGCCACATCAGCAGCACCGCGAGCGCGCCGGCCGCGCCGAACGCGCTGGCGGTGCCCGCATGCGCGAGATAGATCGCGAACAGCTTCTTGCCGGCCGAAAACAGCACGGCCGAGACGACGCCGCCGGTCAGCGCGTCGCGCCGCGTCACGTGCGCGTCGGGCAGGAATTTCAGCAGCGCGGCGAACGCGCAGGCGAGGATCGCGATGCCG
Source organism: Burkholderia gladioli (assembly GCA_009914575.1). Taxonomy (GTDB): domain Bacteria; phylum Pseudomonadota; class Gammaproteobacteria; order Burkholderiales; family Burkholderiaceae; genus Burkholderia; species Burkholderia gladioli_B. The sequence goes on along the minus strand of WNEB01000220.1, from coordinate 2,195 downwards.
AGCGAGAACTGGATCACGTTGCCGATCACGACGAAGCGCGTCGCGCCCCACAGCCATTTGCCGACGAACGTGATCGCGGTATCGAGCATCAGCGACACGATCAGCAGGAACGCCACGCCGAGCACCAGGCCGAACGAGATCAGCCGCACCCGCACCATCCCGAACATCGACGACCAGCGCTTTTCGCTGGTCGGCCAGACGATGCCGAGCGCGGTATTGAGCGACGAAAACGTGGCCGACGCGCCGATTGCCAGCGCCGCGAACGAAATCGCCGCGGCGACGCCGCCGTTGCTGTCGCGGCGGTGCGCGTTCTCGACGATGGTCTGCACGCCGGCGGCCGCTTCGTTGCCGATCAGGCTGTGCACCTGGTTGAACACCTCGCCGCGCGCGGCATCGGCGCCGAAGAACCAGCCGGCCACGGCGATCACCATCACCAGCATCGGCGCCAGCGAAAACGCGGAATAGAACGCGATGCTCGCGGCCATCGTCGTGCAATGGTCGTTCGAGAAGCGTTTGAACGCGTCGAGCGCCCAATTCACGTTGGTCTTGACGAGCTTTTGCTGCGGTTGCGAGAGCAGGGGGTTCATGGGCTTGAGCGCGGGGCGCGACGAGCGCGCTGTAAAAAGGTTGGTGCGATCGGACGCATTCTGTCCCGAAAAGTTTAGTCGATCGGGGACGAAACCGGCCGCAACGGTCGACAGAGGCGGTCGACGCGGCGCAGGCAGGCGGCGCGAGGCCGCCGCGGCGCCTTGCGGTGCGCAAACGCCGTACCCGCGGCCGGCGCGGCCGGGGGCGGCGGCTCGCGCCCCGAAACCGTGCGAATGCCGGTAAGCTGCGGTATTGCTTTCGCGCATGCCAACCGATCCCAATCGATCATGACCGACGTATCCCCCCGACATCCGAACCCGATCCGCTGTGAAATCGACCTCGACGCCGACGGCAAGCACGCGGGCTACCTGCGCCTGCCGCATTCGGTGCATCGCTCCGCCTACGGTTGGCTGCCGGTGCCGGTGGCGTCGATTCGCAACGGCGAAGGGCCGGTCGTGCTGGTGATGTCGGGCAATCACGGCGACGAATACGAAGGGCAGATCCTCACGTCGCGGCTGATTCGCGAACTGACGGCCGAGCAGGTGCGCGGCCAGATCGTCGTGCTGCCGATGGCGAACTATCCGGCCGCCGAGGCCGGGACGCGCACCTCGCCGCTCGACGGCGGCAACCTGAACCGCACGTTCCCCGGCGATCCGGCCGGCACGCCCACGCAGATCATCGCGGACTACATCGAACACACCCTGCTGGCGCGCGCCGATTACCTCGTCGATCTGCATTCGGGCGGCAGCTCGCTGCTGTATCACGGCGGCAACCTGATCGCGCTCGAACCGCGCGACGCCGACGAGGAGCGCCACGTGAAGGCCGTGTTGAGCGCGTTCGGCATGCCGCGCGCCTATCTGACCGCGCCGAACCCCAGCTATGCGTCGGCCGCTGCGCGCCGCCAGGGCGCGATCTCGATCCTGACCGAACTGGGCGGCGCCGGCATGACCGATGCCGCGCTGCTGCGCCAGGGCTGGCAGGGCCTGCTCAATTTCCTCGGCTTCATCGGCGCGGTGCACGGCCCGCTGGTGCCGGACGGGCCGCCCGCCGTCACGCGTTTCATGAGCACGAGCGGCCCGAGCCATTTCGTGTTCGCCTACGAGCACGGCGTCTACGAGCCGCTCGTCGAGCTGGGCGACGTGGTGCGCGAAGGGCAGCCGGCCGCACGCATCCATTTCCCCGACACGCCGCTGCGCGAGCCCGTCGTGCACGTGTTCGAGGCCAACGGCGAGGTGGTGTGCCGCCGCGTGCCCGCGCAAACCCAGCGCGGCGATTGCCTGTTCCAGATCGCCGAGCCGCGCGACTCGCATTGACGCGTCGAAGCGTCGAAAACAGACAGGCCGGCGCGCAATCGCCGGCCTGTCTGTTTTCTGCCTGCGATAATCGATATGGCGGTGTCCCAAACGTAGTTGAAGGTTGAAGGCGGCGGTGATCTTGCCCCCGTTTCACGGACACCCCTATAAGCGATTAACTATCACAATAGGAGGTGGACGATGACCAAGAGCAAGGCAGGCAGAAAGGGGCAGGAGTTCAGCCTGGAGTTCAGGCAGCAGGCACTGTTGCGAGCGGCCACAGAAGGGGTAACCACGGTGGCTCGTGATCTGGGG
>WNEB01000022.1 GCA_009914575.1 Burkholderia gladioli | reverse complement strand
ACGACCTCTGGATCCTCGCCGTCGCCCTGCATCGATCACTCGAAAAACGCGTTGACCATGATCGGGAGTCTGCCTAATCTATGAAACCCCGCCGTCCCAACCTTCAACTACGAATGGGACACCGCCCACCACCGAAGTCGGCGTGGTGTCGCTCGTCGGCACCGTGTATCAGCACTCGATCCGCGTCGGCGGCGACCAGTTCGACGACGCCATCATCAATCACGTGCCGGGCCTCTACAACGTCATGCTCGGCGAGCAGACGGCCGAGCACGTCAAGAAGCACATCGGTTCGGCGAGCGGCTCGGTGCCGCGCGAATCGATGCGCGCGGTCGGGCGCGGCGTGGAGGACGGCCTGCCGCGCACCATCGAGCTGTCCAATCACGACGTGGCCGAGGCGCTCACGGTGCCGCTCAACCAGGTCGTCAGCGCGGTGAAGGCCGTGCTCGAGAAAGCGCCGCCCGAGCTGATCACCGATGTCGCGCATCGCGGCATCGTGCTGACCGGGGCGGCGCGCTGCTTGCTCACCTCGACCGCCGCCTGTTCGACGAAACCGGGCTGGCCGTGCGCGTGGCCGAGCAGCCGTACAGTTGCGCGGTGCGCGGCGCCGGGCTGGCGATGGGGCGCCTCGTCATGGATCTCGATCACTGATCCGGCACGCGTTTCGCGCCGCATGACCGGGGCGGCGCGAAACTGCGAACCCGGGCCGTTCTGGCCTATGCTGTGGCGAATCGGGGTGCAAGCAGTCGCCAGCACCAGTTTCCCCGTGGACCGCAGCAGCCAGGAGTCGCAATGCCCGGAACGCAAGCTCATCCCGCTTCCCCGTCGGCCGACGAGGCCGTCGTCGCAACATCCCCTGTTTCTTCCGCCCCGCCCGCCGATCCGGTCGGCGCGCCGCCGTTCATCACGCCCGAACCCGTTTCGCAGAAGCCCGTGCGCGGCAGCCAGCACGTGCTGAAATCCGGCGACGCGTTCGTCGTCAGCGATACGCTCGGCGATATTTCCGGCTACGACGACGGCCTGTTCGTCGACGACATGCGCGTGCTGTCGGGCTGGCGCCTGACGTTCGGCGGCCGCGCGCCGTCGCTGCTGTCGGGCGCGACCAGCGCCGACAACGCCTCGTTCACCGCCCACCTGACCAACCGGCCGTTGCCGCCGCTGGGCGGCCACGAAATGCCCGAGGGCGTGATCCACATCGACCGCACGCGCGTGCTGGCCGACAACGTGCTTTACGAAGCGCTGACACTGACCAACTACGGCACGACCGACGCCGAAGTGCCGCTGTCGATCTCGTTCTCGTCCGATTTCCTCGACATGTTCGAAGTGCGCGGCACGCCGCGCGAGCGGCGCGGCACGGTGGCCGCGCCGGCGGTGGACGCGGGCCAGGTCAAGCTGCGCTACGACGGCCTCGACGACGTCACGCGCACCGTGCGGATCGGCTTCTCGCCGGCGCCGGTGCGCCTCACGCCCGATCGCGCCGACTACACGCTGACGATCGCCGCGCAGGCCTGCGTGTCGATCTACCTGACGGTCGAGGCGCGCATCGAGCTCGACGGCGAGCCGGCCGAGCCGCAGCAGCCGCTGGCCAAGGCCGGCCGGCCCGGCCTGCGCCGCGCGCTGGTGGGCGTGCACCGCAAGATGCGCGAGCGCCGCCGCACCATCGCGCGCGTGCGCACCGGCAATCCGCTGTTCAACGCCTGGCTCGACCGCTCGCTGGCCGATCTCGGCCTGCTGACCACCCAGCTCGACACCGGCCCCTATCCGTACGCTGGCATTCCGTGGTTTTCCACGCCGTTCGGTCGCGACGCCATCATCACCTCGCTGCAGATGCTGTGGCTGCAGCCGTCGCTGGCGCGCGGCGTGCTGCGCTTCCTGGCCAAGCATCAGGCGCTGGAGGCATCGGCGTTCCGCGACGCCGAGCCGGGCAAGATCATGCACGAATTCCGCCGCAGCGAGATGGCGGCCAACGGCGAGGTGCCGTTCGCGCTGTATTACGGCGGGGTGGACACCACGCCGCTGTTCGTCGTGCTGGCCGGCGCCTATCTCGAACAGACGGGCGACACCGCGCTGATCGACGAACTCTGGCCCGCGCTCGACCGCGCGACCGCCTGGGTGATGCGCGCCTGCGACCGCAACCGGCTCGGCGTGCTCGACTATCAGAAGACCTCGGAGCGCGGGCTCGCCAATCAGGGCTGGAAGGACAGCCACGATTCCGTGTTCCACGCCGACGGCCGCTTCCCCGAAGGCCCGATCGCGCTGGTCGAGGTGCAGGCCTACGCCTGCGCGGCGTTCGATGCCATGGCGACGTTCTCCAGGCATCGCGGCGAGGCCGAGCGCGCGGCCGACTACGCGGCGCGCGCGAGCAAGCTGCGCGAGGTCGTCGAGGAACATTACTGGATGCCGGAAGCCGGCTTCTACGGGATCGCGCTCGACGGCAAGGGCGAGCTGTGCCGCGTGCTGGCGTCGAACGCCGGCCACCTGCTCGCGTTCGGCCTGCCCGAGGCAGGCCGCGGCGAATCGGTGGCGCGCACGCTCGATTCCTCGCTGTTCCGCACCGGCTGGGGCGTGCGCACGCTCGCGGCGGGCCAGCCGCGCTTCAATCCGATGGCCTATCACAACGGGTCGGTCTGGCCGCACGACAACGCGCTGGCCGCGCGCGGTTTTGCGCGCTACGGCAATAAAACCGCCGCCACCGAGCTGTTGCGCGCGCTGTTCGAGGCAGCGGTCAGCTTCGACATGCGGCTGCCCGAGCTGTTCTGCGGCTTCCCGCGCCGGCGCGGCGAATCGCCGACCGCCTACCCGGTCGCTTGCCTGCCGCAAGCCTGGGCGACCGGTTCGCCGTTCATGATGCTGCAGGCCTGCCTCGGCGTCAGCGTCGACGCGGCGCGCGGCGAGGTGCGGATCGAGCGGCCCGCGCTGCCCGAAGGCATCGACTGGCTCGAACTCGACAACCTGAGCGTGGGCGCCGACACAGTGTCGCTGACGTTCCGCCGCGTCAACGGGCAGGTGATCGCGTCGGCGCAGGGCGGCAGCGGACGCGTGAAGGTGGTTGCGGCGCTGTAAGCGGATGCGGCGCGCGCCTGCGCGAGATCAACGCGCAGGCGCGCGCCGCGGAACGCACCGATGGCGCGAAAGCATTCCGTAAGGCACGATAGGCAATGGCGCGCCGCCGTTCGCGGCGCGCCGGATCACAACGAGGAGGTGGCAATCATGACCCAGGATCCCCGGCCCGGCGACACGCGCGAGGCCCAGTTGGAACAGATGGAAGCGGCCGTCGATCATCTGCATGCCTCGGTCGAATCGCAGTCGATCGCGGCCGGCGCGGCGCGCGGGCTGGCGTTCAGCCTCGTCGAGACGCTCGGCACGCTGATCGGCGATCCCGATCTGCCCGAACATGCGCGCGCCGGCTACGAGGCGTTGCGCGACAAGGCCACGGAACTGATGGGCGGGCTCGAACGGCCCTGAACGAACGGCGTTCGATACGGCCCGAATTCGGGGTGCGGTCCGTTCGACGCGCTGGAAAGCCCGGGTCTCCGGGGCTTTCTCGCTGTGGCGGGGGTTGGCGGGCCTGGCCGGTCGCCGGTACGGAACAGGGTCCGATCCCGCGTATGTGCGGTGTGACGCATTGGTGAGCGCGCCGAGAGCCCGGAAAAATCCTTTGTCCGATCAATGCCTTGGCTGGAGCGGGTGCCGGATATCCACAGAGTTGCCAACAAAAACTGTGGATAACTTTAGCTGGCGCAAGCACTATCCACCGGCGGGCCTCCACGATAACCGACATTTTTTTGCCTCTCTTGAATTTCGAGTGGGTGGATTTTCCGGGTCAAGGGCGGGCGAAGCCCGGCGCAGCGAACTCTTGATGCGGAGAAATCTACGAGCACGCTTGAGGGCTCTGGCCAGGCAAAGCCTTGCGCCGCCTGGCCCCGAGCCCGTCCGGCGGCGAGGACTTCCCCGCCTTGGGGCGGGGCTAGGGGTGGGGAGATACCGTTTTGCGACGTAGGTTTTCGTACCCCGGCGGCCCTTTTCACCCACTCAAATTTCAAGAGAGCCATTTTTTTCAGGGCGATGTCGATTCCGGCTGCCGTTGCGCGTCGTGAAGACATGCGCGCGAAGTCGCGCCGTCCGCCGCGCCGCCGGCACATCCACCCAAGGAGCCGCATCATGTTCGCCCAAGCCCCAACCCCCGCCCAGTCCGCCGTCAAGCCGATTCCCGAGGGCATGCACACCCTCACGCCCCATCTGATCTGCCGGGGCGCGGTCGATGCGATCGCGTTCTACAGGCCGCGTTCGGCGCGGTCGAAACGAGCCGGCTGCCCGGCCCGGGCGGCAAGCTGATGCACGCCTCGCTGCGGATCGGCGATTCGGCGCTGATGCTGACCGACGAAATGTAAGGCTGCGGCGCGCTCGGCCCGCAGCGGCTGAACGGCACGCCGGTCACGCTGCATCTGTACGTGGAGGACGTCGATGCGGTGGTCGCACGCGCCGTGGGGGCTGGTGCCAGGCTCACGATGCCGGTTACCGACATGTTCTGGGCGACCGTTACGGCCAGCTGGAGGACCCGTTCGGCCATCGCTGGTCGGTCGCCACGCACCAGCGCGATCTGACGCCCGAGCAGATCCGCGCCGGCATGGCGCAGTGCATGCCGCCGCAATCGGCCTGACGCGCGGGCGGGGCGCCGCGCGGCCGCAGGCTAGCCCTCGTCGCCCAGTTCGCGCTTCAGCACCGCCAGCAGGTCCTTCACCACCACCGGCAGGCGCCGTTCGCGCATTGTCGTGACTTCGAGCATGCGCTGGTTCAGCAGCGGCTCGTCGATCGGTCGCGCGATCAGCGCCTTGCCGCCGGCGCGCCCCTTGAGCGACACCTCGCTGCCGAGCGTGATCGCGCCCGTCAGCGCCGCGAACGCGTGCAACGCCGCCGAATTATTGCTCGACAGCAGCGGCTCGATCCGCACGCCGCGCGCCGAGCAGCACAGGTCGAACAACTGGCGCACCGTCGTGCTGCGCTCCAGCAGCGCGATCGGGTAGGCCTGCAGATCCGCCAGCGTGATCCGGTAGTGCGAGGCGAGCGGGTGCGTCGGCCCGAGCAGCGCGCGCACCGGCATGCCGACCGCGTACTCGACGTGCGAGGGCGAGGCGCTGCCGCTCGAGAACGCGATGCCGATATCCACCTCGCCCGTCGCCACCCAGTGCTCGACCTGCGCCGGCGTGCCCGCGCGCAGCACGTAGCGCGCGTTCGGCGCGCCGGCGCGGTGGCGCGCGAGCACGCCCGGCAGGAACGAGCGCGTGAAGCCCTCGGTGCAGGCGATCCGCACCAGGCCGCTGCCCTGCGCCGCGCCGGCCGAGATTTCGCCGATCACGGCGTCGGCCTCGAGCAACACGCGCCGCGCATGTTCGGCCAGCAGTTCGCCGGAGCGGGTCAGCACCATGCCGCGCGGCATCCGCTCGAACAGCGATGCGCCCAGATCCTGCTCCAGCTTGCTGATCTGCCGGCTGATGGCCGATACCGCCACATGCAGCGTTTCCGACGCCGCGGCCAGCGAGCCGGTGCGCGCGACCTCGACGAAATATTTCAGCGCGATCCCGTGCAGCATCGTCGCTCTCCTTGCATTGCCATTTCGGCAAGTTTAAAACCAATTTTTGAAATTGTTGAGAATTAATGGCGTTTCTAGACTGGCCGGACTTCCTCTCACACCCGCCTTGCCAGGAACCCCGATGACGGCCAGCCAGTCCCCCGCCCCCGCCAGCAGGTGATCGAGCGCGCGCTCGATCACTACGATTCCGACCGTCTGCTCGCCGACCTGACGCGCCGCGTCGCGTTTCGCACCGAAAGCCAGAACGCCGCGCAGGCCGATGCGCTGCACGCCTACCTGAGCGACGAAATCGCGCCTGCGCTGGCCGCGCTCGGCTTCACGTCTAGGCTGGCGGCGAACCCGGACGCGGCGCGCGCGCCGTTCCTGATCGCCGAGCGCATCGAGGCCCCCGCGCTGCCCATCGGGCTGACCTACGGCCACGGCGATGTGGTGCGCGGCCACGACGATCAATGGTACGCTGGCCTCGCGCCGTGGACGGTCACGGTGGACGGCGACCGCTGGTACGGTCGCGGCACCGCCGACAACAAGGGCCAGCACTCGATCAACTTCGCCGCGCTCGCGGCCGTGCTCGACGCGCGCGGCGGCAAGCTCGGCTTCAACGTGAAGGTGATCTTCGAGACCGGCGAGGAAATCAGCTCGCCGGGGCTGGACGCCGTGTGCGCGGCCGAACGCGACGCGCTCGCGACCGACCTGTTCCTCGCCTCCGACAGGCCGCGCGTGTCGACCGAGCGCCCGACGCTGTTCCTCGGCTCGCGCGGCGGCGTGACGATCGAACTGACGGTGGCGCTGCGCGACGGCGGCCATCATTCGGGCAACTGGGGCGGCGTGCTGCGCGCCCCCGGCACGGTGCTCGCGCACGCCATCGCCAGCATGAGCGACCGGCGCGGCGCGATCGCCGTCGACGGGCTGCGCCCGCCGCCCGTGTCCGACGCGGTGCGCCGCGGGCTGGCCGACATCGAGCTTGGCGGCGACGACAACGCGCCGGCCATCGACCCCGCCTGGGGCGAGCCGGGCCTGACGCCGACCGAGCGCGTGATCGCCTGGAACACGCTCGAGGTGCTCGAGTTCCGCACCGGCAACCCCGACGCGCCGGTCAACGCGATCCCGGCCACCGCGAAGGCCACCTGCCAGTTGCGCTACGTGGTCGGCACCGATGCCGCGCAGGCCGCCGCGCATCTCGACGCGCATTTCGCGAAGCACGGCTTCGACGACGTGCAGGTGCGCGTCACGCAAAGCGCCGCGGCCACGCGGCTCGACCCCGAGGATCCGTGGGTGGACTGGGCGCTCGCCTCGCTGCGCGCGTCCACCGGCAAGAAGCCCGCGCTGCTGCCGAACCTCGGCGGCACCGTGCCGAACGACGTGTTCGCCGACACGCTGGGGTTGCCCACCTTGTGGGTGCCGCATTCGTATCCGGCCTGCGCGCAGCATGCGCCGAACGAGCATCTGCTCGCTTCGGTCGCGCGCGAGGCGCTCGGCGTGATGGCCGGCCTCTGGTGGGATCTCGGCGACGACGCCGAACGCATCGTCGCATCGTCGCATCGTCGCCGCGCGCCGGGCCGTCGCGGCTTCCGTTTCCGTCAACCGATCGAGCGCCTCATGAATCCGACTCCGCTTTCCACGCCGCCCGCGCGCAAGCCGTTGAGCCTCGCGCAGATCGTCGTCGCGACCGCCGCCGGCAACGCGCTCGAATGGTTCGACATCGCGATCTACGCGTTCTTCGCGATCTACATCGGCAAGCACTTCTTCCCGGCGACCAACGAAACGGCTTCGATGCTGCTGACGTTCGGCGCGTCGTATCTGGTGCGTCCGCTCGGCGGCGTGGTGCTCGGCGCCTATGCCGACCGGCGCGACCGCAAGGCGGCGCTGATGATGTCGGTCATGTTGATGATGATCGGCACCGGCATCATCGCGCTGATTCCCACCTACGCGAGCATCGGGCTGGCCGCGCCGCTCGGCGTGTTCGCCGCGCGGCTGATCCAGGGCTTCTCGGCCGGCGGCGAATTCGGCGCGTCCACCGCGATGCTGATCGAGCACGCGCCGCACCGGCGCGGCTTTCTCGCGAGCTGGCAGTTCGCGACGCAGGGCCTCGCGACGCTGCTGGCCGCGTCGTTAGGCTTCGGGCTCGCGAAGCTGCTGTCGCCGGCCGATCTGGCCGAGTGGGGCTGGCGCGTGCCGTTCTTCTTCGGGTTGCTGATCGGCCCGCTCGGGCTGTACCTGCGCCGCTTCCTGGAGGACGCGCCCGCGTTCACCGAGGGCGCGCGCACGGAAACGCCGGTACGCGACGTGTTCGCGACGCAGAAGAAGATGGTGCTGATCTCGATCGGCGCGTTGACCGTGTCCACGGCCGGCAACTACCTGCTGCAATACCTGCCGACGTTCGCGATCCGCGAGCTGCACCTGCCGGCCTCGGCCAGCTTCGCGGCGACGATGGCGGGCGGCGTGATCCTCACCGTCGTCACGCCGTTCGCCGGGCATCTGTCGGATCGCATCGGTCGCCTGAAGCAGATGGCCGTCGTGGCGGTGCTGTTCGCATCGAGTGCGTACCCGGCGTTTTCGTATGCGGTGTCGCACGCGTCGGTGCCGGCGCTGTTCGCGCTGGTCGGATGGCTCGCGCTGCTGAAATCGATCTACTTCGGCGCGCTGCCGGCACTGATGTCGGAGATCTTCCCGACCGCCACGCGCTCGACCGGCATGTCGGTGGGCTACAACGTGGGCGTGACGGTGTTCGGCGGGTTCACGCCGGCCATAGTCACGTGGCTCGTCAGCGCCACGGCGAACCGCAGCGCGCCGAGCTTCTATCTGATGGTCGCGGCGATGATCAGCCTGGCCGCGCTGGCCTCGGTCAGCCGCATGCGGCAGCCGAGGCTCGACCGGGCCGCGGTCGCCTGAGCGGCGGCACGCGCGCCGACGGCCTTCAGCCGCGCATCATCGCGATGACGGCTTGCGACAGCGCGCTGCCCGCCTCGCCGAGGCGGCTCACCGCGTCGAAGTGGTGGCCGTCGCGCTGGCGCACGATCTGCACGTCGAGGCCGTGCGCGTTCAGCAGTGTCTGATATTCGGCCTGCTGGCGGTGGAATTCGTCGGATTCGTCGCCGCCCACCGACAGGATGAACGGCAGCGGCGCGGCCGGCAGACGATATTTCGGGCTGAACTCGGTCACTTCGCGCTCGTCGAGCCGCACCGCTTCGTTCAGATAGCAGAGCCGGATCGGCTCCAGATCGTAGAGGCCGCTGATCGCGCAGGCGCCCTTCACGATATCGGCGGGGACTGCGTGGCGAGCCCAGTCGAGGCCGGCCAGCATGCCCGTCAAGTGGCCGCCGACCGAATGGCCCGACACGAAGATCGCGTCGCGATCGAGGCCGAGCGCATCGGCGTGGCGGTACAGGTGCGCGACGGCGAGCGCGTTGTCGTGCACGATGTCGCCCATCCGCACCGCCGGCGCCAGCCGGTAGTTCACGACCGCGACGTTCAGGTTCTCCGCCAGATACGGCCCGGCAATCGCGCTGAAGTCGGATTTGTCGAGCGACTGCCAGTAGCCGCCGTGAATGAACACCAGCACGGGGCGCCCGCGATCGCGCGCGGGAAAGAAATCGAAGGTCTGTTTGTCGGCGTCGCCGTAGCGCACGTCTTCCTGCACGGCATGGTCGCGGCGAAACGCGGCGCTCGTTGCGATCCAGCGCTCGAAGCTCGCCGGATGATCGGGCACGCGCGAGCGCGTGTTGTATTGAAGATCGAGTTCGGTTTGATCGAATCCGCGGTAAATCGCCATGCCTTGCCTCGCTGAACGTGATGAGAGGGAATGGCGAGTATGGGCGCGCGCGGCCAGCCGGACGTTGCCGGCGCGGCGAAGGCTTGCGCGTGCGCAAGCGGCGCTGTCCGGGCCGATGCCTGCCGCATTCGCGACGCCGCGCGGTAAACCGTGTCGGATCAAGGCCTTGCGTTGCGGATGCGCAGGTAATCCACAAGCTTGCCAACAAAAATTGTGGACAACCTTCGAAGGCGGCGGCGCGGCGGATCGGGCCGGTTCCGGGGCGAGCGGCTACCGATTGGGGCGATGGCGCGCGCGTGACGAGCGCGGCCGGCGTGCGCGGCGAGCCGCCCGGCAACCGGTTGCAGGCGCAGCCAATGGGCCGGTTCGCCGTTGATTGGAAACGCTTTTCCGCCGCCGCCGGCGAGGTCGGCGGTAGCCGGGACGGCGCGAAAACGGCTGCCCGACCCCGGTATTTCGGAAAATATCCCTGTCGAATCAAGGGATTGGCGAGAAGCCAGAAAGGATATCCACAAGCTTGCCAACAAAATCTGTGGACAAGCCGGCCTGCCGCGCGACGCCTGCCGAAACCGAGTCGCGCGAGAAAAAGCCGATGCCATTCAATGAGTTGGGCGAGCCATACGCAGGTCATCCACAAGCTTGCCAACATTTTCTGTGGATAACTGCCGGTCGAGGCGTGGAAGGTGGCGTGCTCGCTCAGTGCGCCGCCGCGCCGAGAAACGCCGAAATCGTTTCCGGCTCTCTTGAAATTTGAGTGGGTGAAAAGGGCCGCCGGGGTACGAAAACCTACGTCGCAAAACGGTATCTCCCCACCCCTAGCCCCGCCCCAAGGCGGGGAAGTCCTCGCCGCCGGACGGGCTCGGGGCCAGGCGGCGCAAGGCTTTGCCTGGCCAGAGCCCTCAAGCGTGGTCGTAGATTTCTCCGCATCAAGGGTTCGCTGCGCCTGGCTTCGCCCACCCTTGACCCGGAAAAATCCGCCCACTCGAAATTCAAGAGAGGCACATCTAGTCGCTGACGGTGAACGCGCTGATATTCATGGGCCTCGGCGGGCGCAACATCCTGATCGCGAACCCGCGCGACACCACCATGATGATGAAGATCCTGCGCAAGGAAACCTTCGCCGGCATCACCGGCATCAACACGCTGTACAACGCCTTCCTCGACAACGCCGAATTCCGTGCGCGCGATTTCTCGCAGCTCAAGCTCGCGATGGCCGGCGGCATGGCGATGCAGCGCGCCGTGGCCGATCGCTTCAAGGAAGTGACGGGCTGCCCGATCGTCGAAGGCTACGGGCTGACCGAATGCTCGCCGATCGTGACGATGAACCCGGTCGATCTCAACGACATGCACGATTTCAGCGGCTCGATCGGCATTCCTGCGCCGTCGACGCTGGTACGCATGCGTCTCGAGGACGGCACCTGGGCCGGCATCGGCGAGGCCGGCGAGCTGTGCGTGCGCGGCCCGCAGGTGATGCGCGGCTACTGGCAGCGCCCTGACGAAACGGCCAAGGTGCTCGACGGCGACGGCTGGCTCGCAACCGGCGACATCGGCGTGATGGACGAACGCGGCTTCGTGCGGCTCATCGACCGCAAGAAGGACATGATTCTGGTGTCGGGCTTCAACGTCTATCCGAACGAGATCGAGGAAGTGCTGGTGATGCATCCGGGCATCAGCGAAGCGACCGCGATCGGCGTGCCCGATGCCTCGCACGGCGAGCGGATCAAGGCGTTCGTGGTGCGGCGCGATGCGTCGCTGACCGTCGACGAGGTGCTCGCGCACTGCCGCAAGAATCTGACCGGCTACAAGATGCCGAAGGCGATCGAGTTCCGCGATGCTCTGCCGCAGACCAACGTCGGCAAGATCCTGCGCCGCGCGCTGCGCGACGAGGAGCTCGCAAAGCTCAAGCAGGCCGCGCCGCACTGATCCGGCATCCCCCCCCCACGAGACACGAGAGGAGATTTGCATGCTGTCGAGCCCGTCCCTGGCCTTGCCCCTGCGCCGCATCCGCCGCGCCGCACTGCCCTGCGCCCTGTCCCTCACCCTTGCCGCCGCGTTGGCCGTGCCTGCCGCTCCGGTCGGCGCGCAAACCGCGTCGGATGCGGCCCCCGCCGCGACCGCGGCTGCGCTGCCGCCCGAACTGGCGCGGGTCGTCCAGCAGCCCGTGGCGCAGCAGGCGGCATGGCTGAAAACGGCGGCCCGCGACGGTACGCTCGACAAGCTCGACGACGCCACGCTCACCGCGCTGTTCACGGCGTTCGACCCGATGACGGTGCCGGCCTACATCGCAGCCGGCCCGAACGGCTATCCGTCGTACGAATTCACGATGACGCGCCAGGAGCGGATCGGCAGTTCGTGGGCCAGCCAGCCCGATCACATGATCGTCAAGATGACGCGCGAGCCGCTGCGGATCTACGCGAAGTGGCTGCCCGACGGCGCGCATTCCGGCCAGGAGGCGATCTACGACGAGAGCAAGCGCAAGGACGAGATGTACGGCCACCTGGGCGGGCTGTTCGGCAAGATTCCGTTGTGGACCTCGCTGACGGGCACGCTGGCGCGCGCGCAGTCGAATCACACGATCCGCGATCTCGGCACCGAGTACATCACCGGGCTGTATCTGAGCGAGGACAAAAAATACGAGGCAGCCAGCGTGAGCCGCCCCACCCGCGTGGAAGCGAAGACGATCGACGGCGTGCGCGTGGTCGCGATGACCTACGAGACGCCGACCGACCGGCCGCAGTTCTACGCAAAGAAGGAGACGCTCGGCCTCGACCTACGCCATCCCTATTTCCGCACCGTCGAATCCTACGACAACGACGGGGCGCTCTTCGAGCGCATCGTTTTCGAGAAAATCACGCCGAAAAGCTTCGACGACAGCGCGTTCGCCCCGCAGAATCCCGATTACAAGTACTAAGCGCCATCCGAGGCATGGCCCTTGCGCGCCGGCGGCCCGACCGCAAGGCGCGACAGTTGGACGCGCCCGCCATGCCGAAGCCGCCTTGCCCCGCCCTTCGCGCCGTTTTGCGCATCCGTCGCGCCACCGCGCGACCCGCCCTTATCTTGTCCAGGCGCGCCGCCTCGGCCGTTCGGCCAAATCGCGCCCGACGGGCGCAAGGTCTATAGTGGGTAACGGTTAGACACAAACGCGCCCGCACGTATCTAAATTGAACAGGGTAGAATCCCACTCAAGCGCTTCGCCAGATAGCGCGGTGCATCCAAGCAAAACCCTCATCTGACGCCGGCTCAAGCCGCTTCTCAATGGCCAATCCTGCAGAATCCCATCCGCAAAACGACTTCATCAACGCAGCGCGCAAGGAACGCAAGCGCGTAGAAATTTATCTCGTCAACGGCATTCGTCTGACGGGTTGCATCGAGTCGTTCGACCAGTACCTGGTGATGCTGCGCACGCCCGTCGGTTTGCAAGGCATTTACAAGCGCGCGATCTCGACGATCCAGCTCGACATGGGCGGTTCGCGCCCCGGCGGCGGTCGCCGTGGCCCCCGCACCGGTGGCGGCGGTCACGGCGGCGGCCGGTCGCCCCGCGAAGGCGGCGGCCACAGCCCCTACGGCTCGCATGGCGGCCAGCGCGAATCGCGCGGCGAAGGCCGCGAAGGTCGCGATGGCTACACGCCGCGCGAACCCCGCGATTACAACGCGCCGCGCGAATACAGCGCCCCCCGCGACTATCCGCGCGAATCGCACGAAGGCGTATCCACGCCGACCGAGCGCAGCGGCAGCCCGACGGTCATCGTCACGCGCCGCCGGCGCCCGCTGGGCCCCGCGGGCGGCGGCAGCGGAAGCGGCAGCAGCGAGTAAACGCAAAACGGGCAAGCCTTTCGGCTTGCCCGTTTTTCATCCGGCCCGCAAAAACCTGGCTCTTTTGAGTTTCGAGTGGGTGCTAAAGTGCCCGATTTGCACGCAAACGAAGGGGAGTCATGCATAGCAAGTTGTTCGAGACGGCTTTGGGTATCAGCAATCCGTGGTTCGTGAGTGGCGTCGATTTCGACGCGACCGCGAAGCAACTGACGGTCAACATCGATTTCGTTGCTGGCAGTCGCTTCCCGCACCCGGAGGTCGCCGGCGGCCATCGCGTACACGACACCGTCGTCAAGCGATACCGACACCTGAACTTCTTCCAGCACGATTGCTACCTCGAA
>WNEB01000219.1 GCA_009914575.1 Burkholderia gladioli | reverse complement strand
CTAACGCCAAGCAGTCCTCCTCATCCTGATCGTGATCACCTTCGCTATAATCCATTGACCGCGCAACACCACCTTCCAAACTGATCACGTTCGCCGAAACGGCTGATCACCATCACCGAAATCCGCAGCCGATCCGTTCGAAGCCGCGAAGGTGCGCGAGCTGACGATCTTCATAGAGCTGTATCTCGAATGGGTGGTGCGCGACCTGTATACGCAGGCGTTCTACGGCAGCACCGTCGGCCAGGACCTTCGCGATCAGGCCGAGGCGCGCCTGAGCCGGGCGCTGGCGGTGCTGCGGCAGATGACGCAGTTCGCGCCCTATGTGTTCGGCGCAACGTACGGCATGGCCGACGTGGCGGCCTACATCCACCTGCCGCTCGTGGGCTTGGCGACCAAGGCCGTGTACGGGCGCGACTTCGTCGTCGAGGCGGGCATCGACTGGAAGGCCTACACGAAGCTGATCGGCGAGCGGCCTTCGGCCCGGCGCGTGAGCGCGGACCGCAAGGCCTATCTGGAAGCGGCAGCCGGGCGTTGAGGCCGGCAGGCCGCCGGGGTCAAAGCCTGGACAGCCGCTCGAGCGCCGTCGCGAGCGTGTCTTCGCGCTTGGCGAAGCAGAAGCGCACCACGCCCGACTCGTGCGGCAGGTGATAGAACGCCGACACGGGGATCGCCGCGACGCCGATCTCCGTCGTCAGCCATTTCGCGAACTCGGCTTCGGGCAGATCGCTGATCGCCGAATAATCGACGCACTGGAAGTAGGTGCCCGTGCACGGCAGCAGCTTGAAGCGCGTCGACGCCAGCCCGGCGCGAAACAGGTCGCGCTTCTTCTGGTAGAACGCCGGCAGCGTCAGGTACGGCGCCGGATCGCGCAGATAGGCCGCCAGACCGACCTGCATCGGCTTATTGACCGTGAACACGTTGAACTGGTGGACCTTGCGGAACTCGGCCATCAGCGGCGCGGGCGCGGCCACGTAGCCGACCTTCCAGCCCGTCACGTGATAGGTCTTGCCGAAGCTCGACACGATGAAGCTGCGCGCGGCCAGTTCCGGGTAGCGCGCAACGCTCTCGTGCCGCGCGCCGTCGTACACCATGTGCTCGTACACCTCGTCGGACACGATCAGCACCTCGGTGCCGCGCACGATGTCCTCGAGCTGGCGCATGTCCGATTCGCGCCAGACCGTGCCGGTCGGGTTGTGCGGCGTGTTGATCAGGATCAGGCGCGTTTTCGGCGTGACGGCGGCGGCGAGCTTGTCGAACGGAATTGCGTAGTCGGGCGCGTCGAGCGTGACGAACACGGGCTTGCCGCCGGCCAGTTCGATCGAGGGCAGGTAGCTGTCGTAGGTCGGCTCGACCACGATGACCTCGTCGCCCGGATGCACGGCGCAGAGAATTGCCGTCAGCAGCGCCTGGGTCGCGCCGACCGTCACCGTGATTTCGGTGGCCGGATCGTAGCGGCGACCGTAGATCTGCTCGATCTTGTCGGCGATCGCCTCGCGCAGCGGCGCGACGCCCGTCATCGGCGGGTACTGGTTATGGCCGTCGCGCATCGCATTGGCCACCGCGTCGACGATCTTCGGATCGCAATCGAAATCGGGGAAGCCCTGGCCGAGGTTGACCGCGCCCTTTTCCGCGGCAAGCGCGCTCATGACGGTGAAGATCGTGGTGCCGACCTGCGGCAGACGGGAAACGACGGCGGGGGTGACGGGCGAGGCAGACGGTGCGTTCATCGTGTGTCGGGCGTTCGGTTCGATTCGGTGAAGGGCAGGTTCCGGGCGGCGGCGGGCCTGCATTTGGCGGCGCGTCGCGCTCAGGCGGGCGCCGGTTCGGCCGGCTTCAGCCCGCAGGCCGCGACGAACGGCGCCGGCTGCAGGATCCGGAACTGGAAATCGCGTTCGGTGCGGCGCGTCAGTTTCAGCAGATCGCGATCCTTGGAGACGAGCCAGTCGGCTTCGGCGGCGCGCGCCAGGTCGAGGAATTTCTGGTCGTCGCGATCGCGGCATTTCGGCAGCGGCAGCGCGTCGTCGGGCAGGGGCGCGGAGGTGTCGACCTGCTGCGCGAGCCGCGCGACGGCGGCCAGGGCAGCGGCCTTGTCGATCTGCCGCGGCGCGAACTGCGGGTAATCGAGCACGCGTTCGAGTTCCCTCAGGCAGCGCGCGTCTATCAGCGCGACCAGCGTGCCGCTTTCGAGCGCGGCGTGGATCGGGCGCGTGGCCGGGTCGTCGAACACGAGGATATCGATCCAGACATTCGAGTCGAGCACGACACGGCGCCCGTCTCGCGGAGCGTTGGGGCTGGGCATTCGTTACAATTGGTGGTTTTCGTCTGACGGCACCTTAGCGCGTGCCGGCGAGCCTCTATGATAATCGTTCTCTCTCCCGCGAAATCGCTCGATTACGAGACCCCGCTCCATATCCCGACGCACACGCTGCCCGATTTCGTCGACGACGCGGCCCAGTTGATCGATGGATTGCGGAAATTGTCGCCCCAGCAGATTGTCTCGCTGATGGACATCTCGGATCCGCTCGCCCACCTCAATTTCCAGCGTTACGCCGATTGGTCGCGCCAGTTCACGACCGACAACGCCAAGCAGGCGGTGCTCGCGTTCAACGGCGACGTGTACGAAGGCTTCGATGCGCGGTCGCTGTCGGCCGCCGATCTGGATTACGCGCAGCAGCACGTGCGCGTGCTCTCCGGCTTGTACGGCCTGCTGCGCCCGCTCGATCTGCTGCAGCCGTATCGGCTCGAAATGGGCACGCGCTTCGAAACCCGCCCGGCAAGGATCTCTACGCGTTCTGGGGCGAGCGCATCACGCGTGCGCTGAACATGCAGCTCGCCACGCGCAGCGACACGTCGCTCGGGCTCGTGAACTGCGCGTCGACCGAATACTTCAAGTCCGTCAAGCCGAAGCTGCTCGACGCGCCGGTCATCACGCCGGTGTTCGAGGATTGGAAGGGCGGGCGCTACAAGATCATCAGTGATCTTGCCCCCGTTTCACGGACACCCCTATAAGCGATTAACTATCGCAATAGGAGGTGGACGATGACCAAGAGCAAGGCAGGCAGAAAGGGGCAGGAGTTCAGCCTGGAGTTCAGGCAGCAGG
>WNEB01000218.1 GCA_009914575.1 Burkholderia gladioli | reverse complement strand
GGGAGCAGGCCAAGGCTCATGTGTTTGACTACATTGAGGTTGACTACAATCGGATCCGGCTGCACTCGACCCTGGGCTACCTCAGCCCAGAGCAGTACGAGCTGGCCAATGTCGCTTAGATAGGTGTCCATAAATCAGGGGCAAGATCAACAACATCACCCAGGCGAACCGCAACCGCCTGCTGTGGACCGACCCGACCGTCGATGGCCTGAAGACGGGCCACACGCAGGCGGCCGGCTACTGCCTGATCGCCTCGGCCAAGCGCGCGCTGCCGGGCGCCGATGGCGGCACGCGCCGTCTGGTCTCGGTGATGATGGGCGAAACCAAGGAAAGCGACCGCGTGGCCGACAGCATGAAGATGCTGAACTACGGCTACAGCGCAGCGCGTTCGACGCCGTGCGCCTCTACAAGGGCGGCCAGGCCGTGGCCACGCCGCGCGTGTACAAGGGCAAGGACAACTCGGTGCAGGTCGGCGTGCAGAAGGATCAGTTCGTCACGCTGCCGAAGGGCGTGGGCGACAAGATCAAGCCGCAGGTCACGCTGAACACGCCGCTGATCGCGCCGCTGGCCGAAGGCCAGCAGGTCGGCTCGGTGCAGTTCGTGGCCGACGGCAAGACGGTCGCGCAGTTCCCGGTCGTCGCGCTGCAGGCGGTGCCGGAAGCGGGCCTGTTCGGTCGCATCTGGGATTCGATCCTGCTGATGTTCGCCAAGAAGTAAGCACCGGGCGGCAAGGCGGCGACCGCGCGCCGCTGCCTTGCCGCCATCATGTCGCCGCCGGCGGTAAGCTGTCGGCTCGGGCTGGCCGCGCAACTTTGCATTCGGGTTTCGCGGCCAGCCTTTGCATTGCGCCGTCGCGGCAACATCCCGCATCGCGCCGCCGAATCGAACGCGTCATCCACCTTCGTTGATCGCCATGAGCCAAGCCGATATCGACCCCGTCGTCTATCTGAGCATCAATGCCGAAGCGCAGCGCGTGCCGCTGTCCGAGGCGCGCGTGCCGGTGCTCGATCGCGGTTTCATCTTCGGCGACGGCGTGTACGAGGCGGCGCCGTTCTACCTGCACGAAGGCGCGCGCCGGCCGTTCCGGCTGCCGCAGCATCTGGCGCGGCTCGACCGCAGCCTGAAAAAGCTCGACATCCCGAATCCGCACGACGAGGCCGGCTGGCGCGCGCTGATCGACGCGTTGCTGGCGGACAATGCCGACGGCCTCGGCGATGCGCACGCGAAGGTCTATCTGCAGATCACGCGCGGCGTGGCGAAGCGCGGCCACGCGTTCCCGGTCGACATCGTGCCGACCGTGTTCATGATGGTCAGCCCGATGGAACTGCCCGGCAACGAGATCCGCACCACCGGCGTGCGCTGCGTGACGGCCGAGGATCGCGCTGGCTGCACGCCGACATCAAGGCCGCCTCGCTGCTCGGCAACGTGCTGATGGCCCAGCACGCCGCGCAGCGCGAGGCGTTCGAGACGATCCAGCTGCGCGACGGCAACCTGACGGAAGCGTCGTCGTCGAACGTGTGGGTGGTCAAGAACGGCGCCTCTCTGGAATTTCGAGTGGGTAGATTTTTCCGGGTCAAGGGCGGGCGAAGCCCGGCGCAGCGAACCCTTGACCCGGAAAAATCTACGAGCCCGTCCGGCGGCGAGGGCTTCCCCGCCTTGGGGCGGGGCTAGGGGTGGGAAGATACCGTTTTGCGACGTAGGTTTTCGTACCCCGGCGGCCCTTTTCACCCACTCAAATTTCAAGAGAGCCAAGATTCTCGAAGGCGTGCGCTATGCGCTGCTCGAGAAACTGGCCGAGGAATGCGGCATTCCGTTCGTCGCGCGCGAGATCAACGAAGCCGAACTGCGCGCGGTCGACGAAATCCTGCTGACGTCGGCCACCAAGGAGATCCTGCCCGTCACGTCGCTCGACGAGCTGCCGGTGCAGGACGGCCGTCCCGGCCCCGTGTACATCGCGCTGTACGAGGCCTACCAGCGCGCCAAGGCGCACGAGCTGGCCGCCGCCTGACGGCGTTTTTATCGATTCTTTCTGGAGAAGCTTATGACGACCGACCCGACCAAGACAGTCGAACTGACTGGCGCGATCGACGCCAGGAAGGACACGTTGCTGGAATTCCCCTGCGATTTCCCGATCAAGATCATGGGCAAGGCCCATCCCGAATTCCGCGACACGATCTTCAAGGTGGTGGCGGTGCACGACAACGAGATCGATCTCGAAAAGATCGAGGAGCGTTCGTCGAGCGGCGGCAACTACACCGGCCTGACGATCACCGTGCGCGCCACGAGCCAGCAGCAGCTCGACGACATCTATCGCTCGCTGACCGGCCACCCGATGGTCAAGGTCGTGCTTTAAGCGGCGTACTCCGGCGTTTCGGGGTGGCGGCGTCGGCCGCCGCGCCGGGCGCCGGCCCGGTTTTCTGCGCAGCCGCATTCGTGGCGCCCGCGTTCGCGGCGTCTCCCGCCGTACCCTCCTATTCATCCCGCCCCGATTTCTCCGCCCGCACTGCCTCCGGCTGCCCGTGCCTGGCCGCGTGCTGCGCGTCGATGCGCGCCCAATCCGCCTCGAACGTTGCCAGATGTTCGAGGATCCAACTGCGGAACGCCTGCACGCGCGGCAGGTTCAGCCGGTTCGGCGGGCACACGAAATAGCAGTGCCACGGGCTCGGCCCGGTGATGTCGAACAGCCGCACGATGCGGCCCGCGGCCAGCTCGCTCGCGGCGATCGAGCGGCGCACCAGCGCGATGCCCTGGCCGTCGATGGCGGCCTGCACCAGCTGCGACGAATCGTGGAACAGCACGCCGCGCTTCGGTTCGGTCAGCCGGTCGAGCCCGACCGCATCGAACCACGGGCGCCAGAGCTCGTCGTCGGAGCGCAGCAGCGGGTAGTGGACGAGATCGGTCGGCTCCCTGGGCAGCACGCCGCCGTTCAGCGTGGGTGCGCAGGCCGGAAAGAGCGGCGTTGTTGCATAAATCGAGTGTGAGGATGCAATAGCATCGACGGGCATAATTTCAGGCGATACGAACGGATTGCGGACGAGCGAGGTCCGCCATACGGTTGATGACGCCGACGCGAACGGAGACCTCGGTCGCCTGCGAGTCGATGTGACGCGCC
>WNEB01000217.1 GCA_009914575.1 Burkholderia gladioli | reverse complement strand
GAGTGTTGTTAGTACGTAACACATTTAGTCCCTCTCCCAAGAGATGTTCGTTACTGTTCTGATCCTTATGATCATGGTGGGCAGCGAGTGTAGTGGGACTGGAACATTTACCAGTTGTCCGTCGACTACGCGGGCGGGCGCGCCCCCCCCCCCCCCCCCCCCCCCCCCCGCGTCAGAATAGTTGGCCTCTCTTGAATTTCGAGTGGGTGGATTTTTCCGGGGCTAGGGGCGGGAAAATACCGTTTTGCGACGTAGGTTTTCGTACCCCGGCGGCCCTTTTCACCCACTCAAATTTCAAGAGAGCCAAAAACAACGATGGAGGATGACCTGCGTGCTCGCACGCGCAGATCTGTTGATAAACCGTCTCAAACAAAAGGTTGGGATCATGACAAAACAATCCTCGTCGCTCGGTGTCATCGGCGGCCTGACATGGCTGTTCGCCTTGCTGGCAGGGCTTTACCTGCTGGCCGGCGGCATCTGGCTCGCTGCGATCGGCGGCTCCGCGTATTACGTCGTCGCCGGCATCGTGCTGCTGGTGTTCGCCTGGCTGATCCGCGGCCGCCGCGCCGTGGCGCTGATGCTGTATGCGTTGCTGCTGGTCGGCACCGCGATCTGGGCGGTCGGCGAATCCGGCTTCGATTTCTGGGCGCTCGCGCCGCGCTCCGGCGTGCTGGTGGTGTTCGGCGTCTGGCTGCTGGTGCTGGTCACGCGCAAGCTGAACGGCGCGCGCGCCGCGAACGGCTGGGCGCTGACGGTGTCTCTGCTGATCTGGGCGGGCGTGCTCGTCTACGCGAACTTCAACGATCCGCAGGAACTGAACGGCACGCTCTCGACCGACGCGCCCGCGCAAACCTCGCCGATCCCCGGCATCGCCGACGCCGACTGGCCGGCCTACGGCCGCACCCAGGAAGGCACGCGCTATTCGCCACTCAAGCAGATCACGCCCGAGAACGTGAAAAATCTGCAAGTGGCGTGGACGTTCCAGACCGGCGACAAGAAAGGCCCGAACGATCCGGGAGAGATCACCGACGAGGTCACGCCGCTCAAGATCGGCAACCTGCTGTATCTGTGCTCGCCGCACCAGATCCTGTTCGCGCTCGACGCCGCCACCGGCAAGCTGGCGTGGAAGTTCGATCCGCGCCTGAAGAACGATCCGTCGTTCCAGCACGTGACCTGCCGCGGCGTGTCTTATCACGACTTCTCGGTCGACGTGCAATCGCAGGCCGCCACGACCGACGCCGCTGCCCCGACCGCCGCCGCATCGGCTCCGACCGTCGACGCCGACGCGAGCGCGCCGGCTGCCCCGTCGGCACCGGCCACCGCCGCCGTCGACACCTCGCCGGGCGCCTGCACGCGCCGCATCTACCTGCCGGTCAACGACGGTCGCCTGTACGCGCTCGACGCGCAAACGGGCCAGCGCTGCGCCGGCTTCGGCAACAACGGCGATCTCGACCTGCAGAGCCTGCAACCGGTCACCACGCCGGGCATGTACGAGCCGACGTCGCCGCCGATCGTCACCGACAAGGTGATCGTGGTGGCCGGCGCGGTCGAGGACAACTTCTCGACGCGCGAGCCGTCCGGCGTGATCCGCGGTTTCGACACGCGCACCGGCAAGCTGCTGTGGGCGTTCGATCCGGGCGCGAAGAATCCGAACCACATCCCCGGCCCGGGCGAGCACTACACCTGGAACTCGCCGAACTCGTGGGCGCCCGCCGCCTACGATGCCAAGCTCGACATCGTCTACCTGCCGATGGGCGTGACCACCCCGGACATCTGGGGCGGCAACCGCACGCCGGAACAGGAGCGTTACGCGAGCGGCCTGCTGGCGCTGCATGCGAGCACCGGCAAGCTGGCCTGGTTCTATCAGACGGCGCACCACGATCTGTGGGACATGGATCAGCCGTCGCAACCGACGCTGGCCGACATCACCGACAAGAACGGCAACAAAGTGCCGGTGGTGTACGCCCCGGCCAAGACGGGCAACATCTTCGTGCTCGACCGCCGCACCGGCGCGACCGTGGTGCCGGCGCCCGAACTGCCGGTGCCGCAGGGCGCCGCGAAGGGCGATCACACCTCGGCGACGCAGCCGTTCTCCGATCTCACGTTCCGGCCGAAGCAGAAGCTGACTGACGCCGACATGTGGGGCGCGACGATGTTCGACCAGCTCGTGTGCCGCGTGATGTTCCATCGCCTGCGCTACGAAGGCACGTTCACGCCGCCGTCGGAGCAGGGCACGCTGGTGTTTCCGGGCAACCTCGGGATGTTCGAGTGGGGCGGCATCGCCGTCGACACCGATCGTCAGATCGCCATCGCCAACCCGATCGCGCTGCCGTTCGTCTCGAAGCTGATCCCGCGCGGGCCGGGCAACCCGATGGAGCCGGAAGCGGGCGCCAAGGGCAGCGGCACCGAATCGGGCATCCAGCCGCAATACGGCGTGCCGTTCGGCGTGACGCTGAACCCGTTCCTCTCGCCGCTTGGCCTGCCGTGCAAGCAGCCGGCCTGGGGTTACGTGTCGGCGATCGACCTGAAGACCAACCAGATCGTCTGGAAGCGCCGTATCGGCACCGTGCGCGACAGCTCGCCGATTCCTCTGCCGTTCCGCATGGGCATGCCGATGCTCGGCGGCCCGGCAACCACGGCCGGCGGCGTGTTCTTCATCGGCGCCGCCGCGGACAACTACATCCGCGGCTACGACACCAACAACGGCAAGCTGCTGTGGGAACAGCGCCTGCCGGCTGGTGGCCAGGCCACGCCGATGACGTATGAGGAGGTCAACGGCAAGCAGTACGTCGTGATCGCGGCGGGCGGCCATGGTTCGTTCGGCACCAAGCTCGGCGATTACGTGATCGCCTACGCACTGCCGGACAGCAAGTAATCCGGCGCGCGGCGCACGCGGTGCGTGCGCCGCGCCGGCATCGACGCCGGCGGGAAGCAGCCTTCGGGGCTCCGGGCCCCCGCGTCAGAATAGTTGTCGCCCGGAGGCGTTGTTGCATAAATCGAGTGTGAGGATGCAATAGCATCGACGGGCATAATTTCAGGCGATACGAACGGATTGCGGACGAGCGAGGTCCGCCATACGGTTGATGACGCCGACGCGAACGGAGACCTCGGTCGCCTGCGAGTCGATGTGACGCGCC
>WNEB01000216.1 GCA_009914575.1 Burkholderia gladioli | reverse complement strand
GGCGCGTCACATCGACTCGCAGGCGACCGAGGTCTCCGTTCGCGTCGGCGTCATCAACCGTATGGCGGACCTCGCTCGTCCGCAATCCGTTCGTATCGCCTGAAATTATGCCCGTCGATGCTATTGCATCCTCACACTCGATTTATGCAACAACGCCGATTCGAATTGGAACTGCGAGAAACTCAGCCGGCGGCCGGCGCGTCGGGCGCGGCGAGCGGCGAACCGCTCGCGTCGAAACCGCCGCCCAGCGCGCTGATCAGGCCGATCTGCATGTCGCGGCGGCGCATCACGAGGTTCGTGACGGTCTGCTCGGCGGCCAGGCGGTTGGTGTCGGCGCTGAGCACCAGCAACTGCGGCGCGAGGCCGGCCTTGTAGCGCACCACGGCGAGCTCGTAGGCGCGCGTCGACGCGTCGAGCGCGCGCTGGGCGTCGCCCGTCTGCCGGTCGATCGAGCGGATCGTCGCCATCTGCGTGGCCACGTCGTTGAGCGCGCCGATCAGCGTCTGGTTGTAGTTCGCGACGCTCAGATCGAAATCGGCGTAGCGCCCCTTCAACTGCGCGCGCAACGCGCCCGCGTCGAAGATCGGCAGATGAATGGCCGGCCCGAACTGCGCCTGACGGCTTGCGAACTTCAGAAACTGGCCCCAGCCGAACGCATCGAAACCGAAGCCGGTCGCGAGGTTCACGTCGGGGAAGAATTCGGCCTTCGCCTCCTTCACGTCATGCATCGCGGCTTCGACCTGCCAGCGTGCGGCCACCAGGTCGGGCCGGCGCGCCACCAGATCGGCCGGGATGTTGCCGGGCAGATCGACCGCGCCGCCCGGCTTCAGCACCGGCACGGCAATCTTCAGGCCGCGGTCCGGGCCCTTGCCGAGCAGCGCCGCCAGTTGATAGCGCGTCGTGGTGATCTGGCCGTCGAGATCGGACAGCGACGACTGGCTGGTCGCCACGTTGCCGCGCGCGGTCTGCCGTTCGACGTTGGTGTCGAGGCCCGCGCCCACGCGCCCTTCGGTGATCTTGCCGACCGTCTCGCGGTTGTCGATCTCGCGCTGGGCGATGTCGCGCAGCGCGTAGAGCTGCGCGAGCTGGTTGTAGCTGCGCGCGACCGATACGGCGAGCGTCACGCGCGCCTGCTGGAACTCGGCCTGCGCCGCCTTCTGCTGCGACGCCGCCGAACGCAGACGCTGGCGGTTCTTGCCCCAGAGGTCCAGTTCCCAGGTCGCGCTCGCGAGCACGTTGTTCTCGCTGTACCATTTGCCGCCATAGGGCGGCGGGTACAGGCCGTTGCCCGAATACAGCTCGCGCGTCCACGAATAGCTGCCCTCGACCTTCGGCATCAGCGCCGCGCGCGACGTCTTGATATACGACGACGCCTTGTCCAGCCGCGCCTGCGCCTGCGCGATGGTCGGATTGCCGTCGAGCGCCTCGGCGATCAGTTGCGGCAGTTGCGGATCGCCGAACTGCTGCGCCCAGTCGAGCGTCGGCCATTGGCCGCCTTCGGCGGGCAGGCTCTGGGCGGCGTCGAGCCGCGAAGCCGGCGTGATCTGCTTGTCGCTATGGATGCCGATGTAGTTGGCGCAACCGGCCAGCGCGAACGCGGCAACGACCGACAGCGCCGCCGCGCGGATCGCGCGCAGCGGCATCGGCTTGGCCCGCGCGCTCATCGTGCGGCTCCGCGGCGCAACATCGTGCCTGTAACGAGTTTCATAGGAACAGCTCCCCTGCATTGATGGACTAGACAACTAATAGAAGGCACTGCGCGCTCCCAATACGCACCGCGTGCAATATCAAGCGCCGTTTTCGAGGATCCGCTGCAGCATCCGCTTCAACGAGCCGACTTCCTCGGGTACGAGGCCCACGAGCGCTTCGTCGATCACGCCGGCATACAGCGCCGGCATCGCCTCGGCGAGCGTGCGGCCCGTCGCGGTCGGCACCAGCCGCACGATGCGGCGGTCGTCGCGATCGCGCTCGCGCGTCAGCAGCCCGCGCACTTCGACGGGATCGAGCACGCGCGTGATCGCGCTGGCGTCGACGCAACAGTCGCGGGCGAGATCGGCGGCCGTCTCGCAACGGCCGGCGGCCAGCAGGAACAGCATCTTGCCCTGCACGCCCGTCACGCCGAGTTCGGCCTGCGCGCACTGGTTGATCCGCTGCGCAAGACGCGCGTGGGTTTGCGTGAGCAGATACCCGAGGCTGGCGCCGAATTCGTCGGTCGGCACCGTCAGCGCCTGCGGCGGCAATTGCAACGGCTTCATGCCGGCGCTCCTTCGGGCACGAACTCGCGTGCCGCGGCAAACAGTTCGACATCGAGCGCCTGCGCGCGCCGCAAGCCGAAACGGCTCTCGAACGCGGCCTGGGCAGCCCGCCAGTGACGCATGGCATCGCCGAGCCGGCGCTGCCCTTCGAGCGTCAGCGCGAACCGTTGCCGGCGCGCGCCATCGCTCGGCGCCTGGACGATCAATGCCGCGCGCAGCAACGGTTTCAGCGTGCGAACCAGGGTCGTGCGGTCGGTCGCCGTAGCACGCGCCAGCTCGGCCATCGTCGTGCTCACCGAATCGCCGAGCGAGCGCAGGATGCAGAACTGGGACAACGTGACGCCGGCTTGCGACAGATACAGCTGCCTCTCTTGAATTTCGAGTGGGTGGATTTTTCCGGGTCAAGGGCGGGCGAAGCCCGGCGCAGCGAACCCTTGATGCGGAGAAATCTGCGAGCCCGTCCGGCGGCGAGGACTTCCCCGCCTTGGGGCGGGGCTAGGGGTGGGAAGATACCGTTTTGCGACGTAGGTTTTCGTACCCCGGCGGCCCTTTTCACCCACTCAAATTTCAAGAGAATGAAATGAACGCGTCCCACCCCGTGACCGAGTGAGCGAAGAATGAGGGTGGATCCTCACGGGCCAACGGCATCGATGTGCCCTGGTGGACAATGCACGCATTTCCCGGCAACCGGAGGATCCACGATGAACAGTATGGCCGTAGGTGTCGACATCGCCAAGCAGGTATTCCAAGTGCATTACGTTGCCCGGGAAACTGGCGAGATCGTGAACAAGGCAATCAAGCGAGCGAAATTTCTTGAGCACTTCGCGAACCGTGCAGCCTGTCTTATCGGGATGGAGGCATGTGGTGGGGCTCACCATTGGGCGCGGCAC
>WNEB01000215.1 GCA_009914575.1 Burkholderia gladioli | reverse complement strand
GGCGCGTCACATCGACTCGCAGGCGACCGAGGTCTCCGTTCGCGTCGGCGTCATCAACCGTATGGCGGACCTCGCTCGTCCGCAATCCGTTCGTATCGCCTGAAATTATGCCCGTCGATGCTATTGCATCCTCACACTCGATTTATGCAACAACGCCTTTCCACGAAGCAATCGAGAGGCGCTGCATCCGCCCGGCAAGCGCTGGGCTGGCCGGACTGCCGGGCCTCGTCCGTCTCGCGCCCGATCTGTGCGCCGGGTCGCGCCGCGACGGACATGGCGCGGCTGCGTCGCACAATGTAATCCAGCGGCACGCGAAGCGCAAAGCCTTTGCGTGCCGGATCCGCCAGTGTGGCGCGCGGCCATCAGGACCTTCCCGAATCCCCCGTCCGGCGTGCCTCGCGGGCGTCGAACTCGGTTACCATCTTCGCGATTCGGGATGCCCGAACGTCCCGCGCCGAACCGGCCCGCCCCGCCTCTCCCGCTCCTATGACAGAACCGCCCCGCCCTCGCCGTCCGCGCCGGATCCTCACCCGCTTCGTGGCGGTGTCGTGGCGTGACCTCGCGATGTCGTTCGGCCCGGCGCTGCTGCTCGGCGGCGCGGCGATCTGGCTCGCGATCCGGCTGATACAGCCCGCGCCGCCCACTCACCTGACGCTGTCGGCCGGGCCGCCCGGCAGCACCAACTGGTCGACCGCGCAGAAGTACAAGCGGATTCTCGCCAAGAACGGCATCGTGCTCGACGTGCTGCCGTCCGAAGGTTCGGCGCAGAACCTGCAGCGCCTGCTCGATCCGCATGCCGACGTGGACGTCGCATTCGTGCAGAGCGGGCTCGAACAGAAAAGCCCGCCGGACCAGCTCGTTTCGCTCGGCAGCGTGGGCTACGTGCCGATCGCGATCCTCTATCGCGGTGCGCCGGTGCAGCGGCTCTCGCAGTTTCGCGGCAAGCGCCTCGCGCTCGGCCCGGACGGCAGCGGCTCCCACGAGCTCGGCCTGGCGCTGCTGAAGCTGAACGGCATCCTGCCGGGCGGCGCCACCCAGCTGCTGCCGCTGGCCGGCGAGGACGCGGCCCGCGCGCTGATCGACGGCAAGATCGACGCGGCGTTCCTGTCCGGCGATTCGACCCAGATTCCGGTCATGGCCAAGCTGTTCCGCGCGCCGGGCGTGCGCTTCTACTCGTTTCCGCAGGCCGACGCCTACGCGCGCCGCCTGCCCTATCTGACCGACATCACGCTGCCGATGGGCGTCTACGACCCCGGCACCAACCTGCCGTCCGAGGACATCCACACGCTGTCGCCCACCGTCGAGCTGATCGCGCGCGATTCGCTGCATCCGGCGCTGTCGGACCTGCTGATCGAGGCCGCGCGCGAGGTGCAGGGCCGCGCGACGATCCTGCAGCGCGCGGGCGAATTCCCGTCGCCGGTCACGCACAGCAGCATTGCGCTGTCGGACGACGCGGCGCGCTATTACAAATCGGGCAAGACCTTCCTCTATCGCCAGTTGCCGTTCTGGGTGGCAAGCCTGGTCGACCGGCTGCTGGTGATCGTGGTGCCGCTGGTGGTGGTGCTGATTCCGGGCCTGCGCTTCGTGCCGCTGCTGTATGGCTGGCGCGTGCGCTCGCGGATCTACCGCTGGTACGGCGCGCTGATCACGCTCGAACGCAGCGCGCGCGGCGAGCTGTCGCCGCGCGCGCGCATCGCGCTGCTCGACAAGCTCGACGACGTGGAAGACGCCGTCAACCGCATGAAAATGCCGCTCGCCTACGCAGGGCAGTTCTACGTGCTGCGCGAGCACATCGGCTTCGTGCGCCAGCGCCTGCTGGCGCAGGACGACACCGCGCGCGGCCGCGACGCGGCGGCGGAACCGGCGGCCCGCGCCGCGCCTCCGACCGGTGCCGATACGCATTCGGTCTCGCCGGTCGGCGCCGGTCCGCTCGCGACCGGCGCAACCGCCCTTGCGGCAGCCACGCTCGACGCGACGCTGCCGCCCGCACCGATCGGCCCGAACCCCGGCGACGCATGAACGGCCGATTCGCCGCGATTGCTGCACGCGGCCCGCCATTGCGTACCATGACGGCTCGCGGGCCGAGCCGCTCCGCGCCATTCCACAGGAGATTGCCAGATGACCGTGGGCCACGACGCCAGCCAGCCGCGCTGGTATTACTATTTCCTGTCGCCGTTCACGTACCTGCTGCTCGAACAGCAAGACAAGTGGCCGAGCATGCCGTTCGAACCGGTGCCGGTGCCGGTGTCGCTGCCGGTGCTTCAGCATCACTGGGGCCAGCGCCCGATGTACGACGTGCCGGCCAAGCGCGTGTTCACGTATCGTCACGCGCTGTTCCGCGCCGATCAGCTCGGCATCCCGTTCCGCATGCCGCCCGCGCATCCGTTCGATTCGTCGCGGATCATGCGGCTCGCGGTGGCCGTGTCGGCCGATTTCGCGACGGTGCGCGAGATCTTCCGCTTCATCTGGCGCGAAGGCCGCGACCCGACCACCGAGGACGGCTTCGCGGCGCTGTGCGAACGCATCGGCATCGCGCCCGACGATCCGCGCATCGATGCGGACGCCAGCCGCGCACAACTCGACCGCAACACGCAGGACGCGATCGCGCTCGGCGTGTTCGGCGTGCCGACGTTCTGGATGAACCGCCAGCTGTTCTGGGGCGAGGATGCGCTGGCGATGGTGCTGTATTGCGCGCGCACGCCGAACTGGCTCGAATCGAAGGAAGTGAAGCAGATCAGCGCGCTGCCGCCCGGCCGCCGCTGATACCGCGCATAGCGCGCGCCGCGCCGCGTGCGCAGCGCGCTCCGGTATCGTAGGCGCGATAGCCTCCCGACCACCGATGCTCCCCGACCCCGCCGCCCCCGACGACGCCGACACCCGCACCTCCTCGCTCGACATCTGGCTGGTGCGCGTGCTGCGCACGCTGCTGCTAGAGCGGCGTTGTTGCATAAATCGAGCGAGATCCGTTGACGTTTACGCGCAACGGTCGCGGGGCCAGCCTCCTATCAAGTCAGATTCCAGAGTAACTGGGCGGCCTCAAATCTGAAGTGCAACACCTTCGCCAACCGGTAAAGTCCGCGAATGGCAAAGAGAACGTACCAACAACTGCAACCTGAAGAACGTATGCGAATCGATTTCTGGCGGGACGAGCGATT
>WNEB01000214.1 GCA_009914575.1 Burkholderia gladioli | reverse complement strand
CGCCGTCAGCAACCGCGACCACGGCACGAGCTTCTCCATCTCGTCCAGGAAACGCTGACGCCTGGTCACGCGCTTCTTGCCCGCGCTTTCTGCTTCCGCAAAGCTCATCTGCCGTTTCATCGTCGTGACTTCGTTCCGTGAACTGTCTTCTACAACGTCCTCGGCTACGTCAGAGATGACCGCCGAGTCGAATAAATCAGCGTTTCCTTAGCGGCCGTCGGTTTCCACCGCCATGGGCTGGCCCGCCGCCTGCGCCATTTCTTCCTCGTGGTGCATCAGGTTCATGGCCGTGTGCACCAGCGCGACGTGCGAGAACGCCTGCGGGAAATTGCCCCCCTGACGCCCCTCGATCGGATCGTATTCCTCGGCCAGCAGGCCCAGATCGTTGGCGAGCGACAGCAGCCGGCGGAACAGCCGGTGCGCATCGTCGATGCGGCCGAGCAGCGCATAGTTGTCGACCAGCCAGAAGCTACAGGCGAGGAACGTGCCTTCGCCGGGCGGCAGGCCATCGTCGAAATCGGTGGTGCGGTAGCGCATCACCAGGCCGCCGTGCAGCAGCTCGCGCTCGATCGCCTCGACCGTGCCCACCACGCGCGGATCCGACGGCGGCAGGAAGCCGACCAGCGGCAGCATCAGCACGCTCGCATCGAGCTCGTCGCTGCCGTAGCTCTGCGAGAACGCCTGCTTGCTTTCGTTCCAGGCGTTCGCGCAGACATCCTCGTGGATCGAGTCGCGCAGCGCGCGCCAGTGGTCGAGCGGCGCGGGCAGGCGGAACTGCTCGGCCGACTTGATCGCGCGGTCGAACGCCACCCAGGCCATGATCTTCGAGAACGTGAAGTGCTTGCGGTCGCCGCGCGTTTCCCAGATCCCCTCGTCGGGCTCGCGCCAGATTGTCTCGAGATGGGTGAGCAGCGCGCACTGGACGGACCAGACGGTATCGTCGGCCTGCAAGCCGCCGACGCGCGCCAGATGCAGCGCGGCCATCACCTCGCCGAACACGTCGAGCTGGAGCTGGTTGGCGACGTTGTTGCCGATCCGCACCGGCTTCGAATCCTGATAGCCGGGCAGCCAGTCGAGCTCCATCTCGGGCAGCCGGCGCTCGCCGGCGATGCCGTACATGATCTGGATCTGCTCGGGCGAGCCGGCCATCACGCGGCCGAGCCAGGCGCGCCAGGCGCGCGCCTCGTCGTAGTAGCCGGCGCGCATCAGCGCGAGCAGCGTGATGGTGGCGTCGCGCAGCCAGCAGAAACGGTAATCCCAGTTGCGCGTGCCGCCGATGTGCTCGGGCAGCGACGTGGTGGGCGCGGCCACGATGCCGCCGGTCGGCTCGTAGGCGAGCGCCTTCAGCGTGATCAGCGAACGGCGCACGGCGCCGGCGTAGCGGCCCTGGATCTGGCAGCGCGACGACCATTCGAGCCAGTGATTCTCGGTGCGTGCGAGCATCGACAGCGGTTCGCGCGCCGGCGGCAGGCGCAGGTGCGACGGCGCGTAGGCCAGCGAGAACGGCACGCGCTCCTCGGCGTGCACGGTGAACTCGGCGACGGTGCGTAGGTTCTCGCCCGACAGCGGCACTGGCGTGCGCAGCGCCACCGTGTCGGGGCCGGCGATCGCCTTCATGCCCGCCTCGCGCGACAGTCGCGTGACCCACGGGATCGAGAAGCCGTAGTCGAAGCGCAGCACCAGTTCCATCTGCATCGGCACGTGGCCGCGCTTGCCGATCACGATCCGCACGAGCTCGGACCAGCCGTTGCCGGGCGGCATGAAGTCCACCACGGTGACGGCGCCCGTCTCGCATTCGTAATCGGTTTCGAGGATCAGCGTTTCGCCGCGGTAGCGGCGCGTGCTCGAGAGGATCTTCGTGTCGGCGGACGGGCGGATCAGCCAGCGGCCGTGGTCGGGCGTGCCGACCAGCGCGGTGAAGCAGGCGCCCGAATCGAAGCGGGGCCAGCAGAGCCAGTCGACCGAGCCGTCGCGTGAGATCAGGGCCGCGGTATGGCCGTCGCCGACGAGCGCGTAATCTTCGATGAGGGCTGGCATGTGTGCAGTTCTCCGTGATGCTGACGATTGGCTTTCCGGGCCGCGCGCGCCGCGAATCGACGCCGGCGCGCATGGCCCCGTATACTTCGCTCGAACGAAACGGGCAGGGCCGCCCGAATCGTTGAACAATCACAACACTTGAGGCGTTTCGGTGCACGGAAGTTCCAACGGCCTCGATATTCCCGCACCGCAGCCCCTCCATTTCGAGAGGATTACGCGTATGACACCGCTGAGACTGGGTCACTGGATCAAGGGTATCGCCGTGGTGCTGTCGCTGTCCGCCGCGCACGCGTTTGCGCAGGATACCGCCAATGCGCCGAACGATGCCGTCTACAACCTGCTGGTCGGCACCTACACCGGCGCGGGCAGCGAAGGCATCTACGTATACCGGTTCAATACGCGTACCGGCGACGTGTCTCAGGTCGTCTCGACCGCCAAGACCGTCAAGCCGTACTATCTGCTGCCGAGCCGCGACGGGCGTTTCGTCTACGCCGTCAACGAGCTGCCCGGCGACGACGGCCCGGCCAGCCAGCGCGGCGGCGTCAGCGCGTTCGCGTTCTATGCGAAATCCGGCACGCTGAATTTCCTCGACCGCGTGTCGTCGGAAGGGAACGATCCGTGCTATTTGAGCCTGTCGCCGGACGGCAAGTACCTCGTGACGGCGAATTATTCGGGGGCGGCGGACCCGGGCGGCAGCTTCACGGTGTTCCCGGTCGAGTCGGACGGCAAGGTGGGCGCCTCGGCGCTGAACGGGCACCACGAGGGCGGCGGCCCTGTGAAGGGGCGTCAGGACGGCGCGGCGTTGTTGCATAAATCGAGTGTGGGGATGCAATAGCATCGACGGGCATAATTTCAGGCGATACGAACGGATTGCGGACGAGCGAGGTCCGCCATACGGTTGATGACGCCGACGCGAACGGAGACCTCGGTCGCATGCGAGTCGATGTGACGCGCCCAGAGACAGTTGCCGGTGAGGGTCTTGAATCGATACATCGCATTCTCGGCAAGCGATCGCCGGCGGTAGCCACTGTCTTGCTTCCATTCTCGACGACCGTCACGGGCAATTGCATCAACCGCGCCATTACGCCACGCCGCACCGGGCATATCCGCTGGCCAATGAACGGCACCCTCGCGTGGCGGAATCGA
>WNEB01000213.1 GCA_009914575.1 Burkholderia gladioli | reverse complement strand
CTCGAGCATCGGCAGCAGCAACTGGGCTTGCTCGGCAAGGCCCGCGCGCAGCGCTTCGTGCTCTTGTTTACCAACAACACGACACTCAGCATCAGCACGACGGTTCGGTTTCTTGGTAGGCTTCATTTCGGCGGTTCTCCTATTCGGGAGGTTGGTCCTGGAAACCCGATTCTCTCGGATTCCTACGGGAACCGCCGCCTTCAACCTTCAACTACGTTTGGGACACCGCCCAAGCTCGGGAAGGCCAGATCGCGCAGACCTTGGGTGAAACCTTGCAGGGTGCGCAACGTCAGTCGATAGACGGTCTTCACGCCAAGTAATGCCTGAATCAGCGTATCGCCGTATAGACACGGGCGACCACGTGTGGGTATGGCATCGGGTATCCTGGCAAGGACGGCGTCATCTATCCATATTGTTACGTTCCCCCGGTTGATCAGGCCTTCATTATAGGCCGCCCAATTCCTGACACGGTAGCGTGCCTTCGGCTCACCTTTCTTGTGTATGTCCTTGCGCATTTTCTTGTCAAAAATTAGGCAGTTACTCTGGAATCTGACTTGATAGGAGGCTGGCCCCGCGACCGTTGCGCGTAAACGTCAACGGATCTCGCTCGATTTATGCAACAACGCCCTTGCTTGGCGACGGTCAGCGTGCCGGCCTTGATCGCGTACAGCGGGATCGCGTTGACCAGATCGCGCAGCGTGACGCCCGGCTGCATCTTGCCCTTGAAGCGGACCAGCACCGATTCCGGCATGTCCAGCGGCATCGTGCCGGTGGCGGCCGCGAAGGCCGCCAGGCCCGAGCCTGCCGGGAAGCTGATGCCGATCGGGAAGCGCGTGTGCGAATCGCCGCCGGTGCCGACGGTGTCGGGCAGCAGCATGCGGTTCAGCCAGGAGTGGATCACGCCGTCGCCCGGACGCAGCGCGATGCCGCCGCGCGTGCTGATGAAGTTCGGCAGCGTCTGGTGCGTCTTGACGTCGACCGGCTTCGGATAGGCTGCCGTGTGGCAGAACGACTGCATCACCAGATCGGTCGAGAAGCCCAGGCAGGCCAGATCCTTCAGCTCGTCGCGCGTCATCGGGCCGGTGGTGTCCTGCGAGCCGACCGAGGTCATCTTCGGTTCGCAATACGTGCCCGGGCGCACGCCCTGGCCTTCCGGCAGGCCGCAGGCGCGACCGACCATCTTCTGTGCGAGCGAGAAGCCCTTGCCGCTGTCGGCCGGCTGTTGCGGCAGGCGGAACAGCGTCGACGGGGCCAGACCGAGCGCTTCGCGCGCCTTGGCCGTCAGGCCGCGGCCGATGATCAGCGGAATGCGACCGCCGGCGCGCACTTCGTCGAACAGCACGTCGGACTTGACGGTGAATTCGGCGATCACGTCACCGTTCTTCAGGGCCTTGCCGTCGTACGGGCGCAGTTCGACCACGTCGCCCATTTCCATCTGCTAGACGTCGAGTTCGATCGGCAGCGCGCCGGCATCTTCCATCGTGTTGTAGAAGATCGGGGCGATCTTGCCGCCGAGGCACACGCCGCCGAAGCGCTTGTTCGGCACGAACGGGATGTCCTCGCCCGTGAAGCACAGCACCGAGTTGGTGGCCGACTTGCGCGAGGAGCCGGTGCCGACCACGTCGCCCACGTAGGCGACCAGGTGACCCTTTTCCTTCAGCGATTCGATGAACTTGACCGGGCCGCGCTTGCCGTCTTCTTCCGGCGTGATGCCGGGGCGCGCGTTCTTCAGCATCGCCAGCGCGTGCATCGGGATGTCCGGGCGGGTGGTGGCGTCCGGTGCCGGGGACAGATCGTCGGTGTTGGTTTCGCCCGTGACCTTGAAGACCGTGATGGTCAGGCTTTCCGGCACTTCCGGACGGCTCGTGAACCATTCGGCGTCGGCCCAGCTTTGCAGCACGGCCTTGGCGTGCACGTTGCCCTGGTCGGCCAACTCCTTGACGTCATGAAACTGGTCGAACATCAGGAGGGTTTTCTTCAGCGCGTCGGCGGCGGTGGCGGCCACGGCTTCATCGGCGAGCAGCTCGATCAGCGGCTGGATGTTGTAGCCGCCCAGCATCGTGCCGAGCAGCTCGGTGGCGCGCGCGCGCGAAATCAGCGGGCTGGCGGTCTCGCCCTTGGCCACGGCGGCCAGGAAGCCGGCCTTCACGCGGGCGGCTTCGTCCACGCCGGCGGGCACGCGGTAGGTGATCAGTTCGACGAGGGTTTGCTCTTCGCCTGCGGGCGGGTTCGCGAGCAGTTCGACCAGTTCGGCGGTCTGCTTGGCGTTCAGCGGCAGGGGGGGGATACCGAGCGCGGCGCGTTCGGCCACGTGAGCACGAAAGTTTTCTAGCATGGGGGACCTGCTGATAGGGCGTTTCAGGGCGAAGGCCTCTTTCAGGCGCTCCGAGGCTGTTACGGGTGCTGCTTCGACCGCGATTCTAGTCGTAAACCCCTTTTACGTCAAACGTCTTATATCTTATATAAGAGTTGAAGGAAAAGACGCGTCTGCCTCCGCCTGCGGGCCGGTCCCGCCGGCCCCGCGCTATCGAAAAAGCGACCCGAAACTTGCAAAAACACACCGCCCGCATCCGGCCCCGAGCCTGACAGGCGGATTGCCGTGGCGGCGCGAGCCCCGCGTCGCGGGCCGCCGCGCGCCGCGACGGGCGCCGTCCGGCGATGCTGCGATGCAGCAATGCGGCGCGCCCCGGTTTGTGGCCGTTTTTTTCGCCTGCAACCATCCGCACCACTCGAACGCCGCCCGCCCGCCGGCCGGCGTTCCCACCCGACCCACCTCAGGAGACGCGCGTGTTCCTCTACGGATTCGGCCTCGTCATTTGGGCGGGCACCGTGCAGACCATCGAGCTGTCGGTGCTGTCGCTCGCAGCCGCCGTGGCGCTGGGCCTGCTCGGCGCGCTCGCCAAGCTGTCGCCGCAGCGCGGCCTGCGCGCGCTCGGCACCGGCTACACCACGCTGATCCGCTCGGTGCCCGACCTGGTGCTGATGCTGCTGCTGTTCTACAGCATGCAGATCTGGCTCAACGACATCACCGACCTGCTCGGCTGGGATCAGATCGACATCGATCCGTTCGTGGCCGGCGTGGGCGTTGTTGCATAAATCGAGCGAGATCCGTTGACGTTTACGCGCAACGGTCGCGGGGCCAGCCTCCTATCAAGTCAGATTCCAGAGTAACTGCCTAATTTTTGACAAGAAAATGCGCAAGGACATA
>WNEB01000212.1 GCA_009914575.1 Burkholderia gladioli | reverse complement strand
ATGGCGCGGTTGATGCAATTGCCCGTGACGGTCGTCGAGAATGGAAGCAAGACAGTGGCTACCACCGGCGATCGCTTGCCGAGAATGCGATGTATCGGTTCAAGACCCTCACCGGCAACTGTCTCTGGGCGCGTCACATAGACTCGCAGGCGACCGAGGTCTCCGTTCGCGTCGGCGTCATCAACCGTATGGCGGACCTCGCTCGTCCGCAATCCGTTCGTATCGCCTGAAATTATGCCCGTCGATGCTATTGCATCCTCACACTCGATTTATGCAACAACGCCACGTGCAGGCCGATCCCGCCGAGATCGGCGCGCATCTGGCGCGCGATGCGTGGTTCGCGCCGCTTGTCGCGGCGGCCCCCGGCCTGCGCGGGCCCGGCGCGTGGTCCGCGTTCGAACTGGTGGTGCGCGCGATCGTCGGCCAGCAGGTCAGCGTGAAGGCCGCCACGACGATCATCGGACGATTGGTCCAGCGCGCCGGCGAGCCGCTTGCCGCACCGCCGCATCCGGTCGTCGGCTGGCGCTTCCCGGAGCCGGCCGCGCTGGCCGCCTGCGATCTCGACCGGATCGGCATGCCCGGCAAGCGGATCGCGGCGCTGCTCGCGCTGCCCGGCATCGGCCCGTGGACAGTCGAATACATCGCGATGCGCGCCTGGCGCGATCCGGACGCCTGGCCGGCCACCGATCTCGTGCTGATGCAGTCGATCGTCGCGCGCGATCCCGCGCTCGGTCGGTCGTCGAGCCAGCGGCAGCGCAGCGACGCATGGCGCCCGTGGCGCGCCTACGCGGCCCTGCATCTGTGGAACGAAATCGCCGATCGGGCGGGCGGCGCGCGAGGCGGGTGAGGGCGCTGGAAGGCAAGCCAGGCTTGGCTGTGCCGGGAATCGAGGCGGGCTCAACCGAGCGTTTCGGCGAGATGTTAAAGTGCCCGCTACCGTCAATCCCGGCGGGCGGTGCGCGTGGCAGCAAACCGCCATGCCTGCTTCCTCGCATCCATGTCGAACAAGATGACTCCCAGCCACACCGACTTGCTGCAGCAACGTCTCGCCGTGCTGGCTTCCGGGCCGACGCGCGAACGTCTGGTTGACGGCCTGCGCGGCATCGAAAAGGAAAGCCTGCGCGTGACGCGCGACGGCATGATCGCGATGACGCCGCACCCGCGCGCGCTTGGCTCCGCGCTCACGCATCCCGCACTCACGACCGATTATTCCGAGGCGCTGATCGAACTGATCACGCCGGCCGAGCCCGATGTGGCGATCATGCTCGCGCGCCTCGACACGCTGCATCGCGAGGCGTACGCCGCGCTCGGCGACGAGATGCTCTGGAACGAATCGATGCCCGGCACGCTGCCGGTCGACGACCAGATTCCGATCGCGGAATACGGCAGCTCGAACATCGGCCGCCTGAAGACCATCTACCGTCGTGGCCTCGCATATCGCTACGGCCGCACGATGCAGTGCATCGCTGGCATTCACTACAACTATTCGCTGCACGACGATATCTGGCTGCGTCTGCGCGAGCATGCGCAGTCGGTCGTCGCGCCGGTCGATTATCAATCGGCGCGCTACCTCGCGCAGATCCGCAATTTCCGCCGCACGAGCTGGCTGCTGATGTACCTGTTCGGCGCGTCGCCGGCGCTCGACAAGGCGTTCCTGCGCGGGCGCGACAGCACGCTCGAGGCGTTCGACGCCACCACGCTGTACCGCCCGTACGCCACCAGCCTGCGGATGAGCGATCTCGGCTATTCGAACACCACCGCGCAGTCCGCATTGGTGGCCGACTACAACTCGCTCGACGGCTATCTCGACGCGCTGTCGAAGGCCGTCAGCGAGCCGTATCCGGCCTACGAGGCGATCGGCACGCACCGCGACGGCGAGTGGATCCAGCTCAACACCAACGTGCTGCAGATCGAGAACGAGTTCTACTCGACGATCCGTCCGAAGCGCGTCACCTATTCGGGCGAGCGGCCGCTGCATGCGATCGCGTCGCGCGGCGTGCAGTACATCGAGGTGCGCTGCCTCGACATCGATCCGTTCGAGCCGACCGGCATCGCGATCGACACCGCGCGCTTCATGGATGCCTACCTGCTCGTATGCGCGCTCGACGACAGCGCGCCGCTCGAATGCGACGCCTATCGCGAGGCCAATGCGAACTTCGGCCGCGTGACGATGGAAGGGCGCAAGCCGGGGCTGGAACTGGTGCGCGACGGCGCGGCCGTCCCGATGCGCGACTGGGCCGAGGACGTGTTCGCGAAGATCGAGCTGGCGGCGCGCGTGCTCGACGAGATTCGCGGCGACGATGCGCACGTGCGAGCCGTGGCCGTGCAGCGCGTGAAGCTCGACGATCCCGAGCAGACGCCGTCGGCACGCGTGTTGCGCGAAATGCGCGAGCGCGGCGAATCGTTCCTCGATTTCGCACGCCGGCAAAGCGCCGCGCATGCCGAGTATTTCCGCGCGCGGCCGCTCGATGCCGAGGCGGCTGGCGCGGCGCAGGCGCTGGCCGACAAGTCGCTGGCCGAGCAGGCCGAACTGGAAGGCAAGGAAGGCGGATCGTTCGATGCATTCGTCGCCGCGTATCGTGCTTATACGCTGAACCGTTTCAGCGTATAAGCCGAGCCAGGTAGGCAGGTCGTTGTGCTCGCAACGATCGGCCAGTTGCACCGTTCATGCGCCGTCCGGCGCGCAGACAGTCCCCATCTTGGAAGGCAGGGCCCGAAATCGCGATACAGTGCGATGGCCGCGCTCGCCCGCTTCACCGGGTTGCGTTTCCCGATGGATCGGGGCAGGCAAACGGCACCGACAAAAACCGGCCGAACCGGCCCCGGGGGACCACGATGAAACGATGCCTGATTGCCGTTCTGCTCGGCGTGCTGGCCGCGCCGGCCTTCGCCTACCAGCCCGATCCCGACGAATCGCAACTGCGCGAACATCGCCACTACACGAATCGCGACGGCGAGGCAGTGCACTCGCCGGCACATTCGCGCGACGGGCGCGCGCCGACCGGCGCCACCGCGCATTGCCGCGACGGCACGGCGTTGTTGCATAAATCGAGCGAGATCCGTTGACGTTTACGCGCAATGGTCGCGGGGCCAGCCTCCTATCAAGTCAGATTCCAGAGTAACTGCCTAATTTTTGGCAAGAAAATGCGCAAGGACATACACAAGAAAGGTGAGCCGAAGGCACGCTACCGTGTCAGGAATTGGGCGGCCTATAATGAAGGCCTGATCAACCGGGGGAACGTAACAATATGGATAGATGAAGCC
>WNEB01000211.1 GCA_009914575.1 Burkholderia gladioli | reverse complement strand
AACGACCTCTGGATCCTCGCCGTCGCCCTGCATCGATCACTCGAAAAACGCGTTGACCATGATCGGGAGTCTGCCTAATCTATGAAACCCCGCCGTCCCAACCTTCAACTACGAATGGGACACCGCCGTTACTCTGGAATCTGACTTGATAGGAGGCTGGCCCCGCGACCGTTGCGCGTAAACGTCAACGGATCTCGCTCGATTTATGCAACAACTCCCCCGGAGACGATGTCGTTCGCGTAGCGCTCGGCCAGGCTGGCGCGATGCGGCGCGTGGTGCGTCGCGACGATCGTCTGCCCGGCCCACGGCCTGGCCAGTTCGGCTTCGAGCCAGGCGCGCGCGCCGCGATGCAGGGCGAGCGTGTCGGCCGGCGTCAGCGCGCGCGATTCGCCCGGGCCGGGCTCGCCGCCCGTGGCCCCTTCCACCTGGATGACGCCATTGAAATCGAACATCGTGCGAGTGCAGGCCGCCATCGCGTCGTCGAGCGCCGGCGCGTCGTCGCCGAACAGCGCGAAATCGGTCCAGAGCGTCGTGCCCAGCACGCGAAAGCGACCGTCCGGCGATGCGTAGACGTCGCCGTTCAGGTAGTGGACGTTGTCGAGCGAGCGGGCCGTGTCGCGCATCGCGGTGTCGAGCGCGCCGAACGCGCCGTCGTAATACTCGTGATTGCCGGGCACGTAGATCACCGGCACGTCGGGATCGAAGGTCTCCGCTGCCCAGCGCAGGCCTTCGGCGTGATTGTGGATGTCGCCGGCCAGCACGACGAGATCGGCGGCAGCGCCGGGAATCGCTTCCGGCATGTTGCCTTCGAGATGCAGGTCGGACAGCACGCGCACGCGGATCGGCATGAAAGCTCCTGCTTGGAGAAAGGTCGCGCGAGAAAGGCGGTGCCCGCTTAGCGCAGCACCTTGCCCGGATTCATCAGGCCGAGCGGATCGAACGCCTGCTTGAGCGTCTTCATCAGCCCGATTTCCACCGGCGACTTGTAGCGCTGCGCGTCGTCGATCTTCAGTTGCCCGATGCCGTGTTCGGCGCTGATCGTGCCGTGATGGAGATGCACGTTGTCGTACACGACGCGATTGATCGGCGCCTGGAACTCGGCGAGGAACGCGCGGGCGTCGCCGCCTTCGGGCGTCTGCACGTTGTAGTGCAGGTTGCCGTCGCCGAGGTGGCCGAACGTCACCATGCGCGCGCCGGGCGCGACCTGCTGGATGGCGGCATCGGTTTCCTCGATGAAGCGCGCGATCGACGAGATCGGCACGGCGATGTCGTGCTTGACGTTGAGGCCTTCGTCGGCCTGCGCGAGCGAGATGTGTTCGCGCAGATCCCAGAACGCGCGCGACTGAGCGAGATTTTCGGCCACCACGGCGTCGACCACGAGCCCGGCGTCGAACGCCTCGGCCATCATCGCTTCGAACAGCGCGCGGGCGTGATC
The DNA here is from genome assembly GCA_009914575.1 of Burkholderia gladioli. Lineage (GTDB taxonomy): Bacteria > Pseudomonadota > Gammaproteobacteria > Burkholderiales > Burkholderiaceae > Burkholderia > Burkholderia gladioli_B. The sequence continues at coordinate 1,837 of WNEB01000211.1, read as the reverse complement.
CTCGCTTTCGTTGTCGGAGAGTTCGAGCAGCACGGTTTGCGCGTGCGGCGTGGCGAACGGGTAGCGAAGCTGCGGATAGTGCTTGCCGACCAGCCGCATGCAGAAATCGGACATCAGCTCGAAACCGGTCAGCAGCGGGCCGGCCGCGCGTTGCGCGAGCGACAGGAAGTCGAGCGCGGCGTGCGGCGATTCGAGCGCCGCGAGCGCCGTGACCTGGGCCGCCGGGCGCGGATGCAGCTTCATGACGGCGGCCGTGATGATGCCGAGCGTGCCTTCGGCGCCGATGAACAGGTCGCGCAGATCGTAGCCGGTGTTGTCCTTGCGCAGGCCGCGCAGGCCGTTCCAGATCTCGCCCTGCGGCGTGACCACCTCCAGGCCGAGGCACAGCTCGCGCGTGTTGCCGTAGCGCAGCACGGCGGTGCCGCCGGCATTGGTCGACAGGTTGCCGCCGATCGTGCAGCTGCCCTCGGCGGCCAGGCTCAGCGCGAACAGGCGGCCGGCGTCCTGCGCGCGAGACTGCACGTCGGCCAGGATCACGCCGGCTTCGACGGTGATGGTGTTGTTGTGCGCATCGAGCTCGCGCACGCGGTTCAGCCGCGCCACGCTGAGCACGGCCTGCGAGCCGCTGTCGTCGGGCGTCGCGCCGCCGGCCAGGCCGGTATTGCCGCCTTGCGGCACCAGTGCGACGCGGTGTTCGACGGCCAGCTTCACGACGGCCGCGACTTCCGCCGTCGTGCCGGGGCGCAGCACCGCGCAGGCTGCGCCGCGGTAGCGCTTGCGCCAGTCGGTGACGAACGGCGCGGTGTCCTGCGCGTCGGTCAGCACATGGTCGGCGCCGATCGCGGCGCGGCAGGCATCGAGGAAGGCGGGGGAGGCTGTCATCGGGGTCTCGAATTCGGTCGGGAGGGGCGGCGCGGCGCGCGTTTCGACGGCAGCGGGCGCCGTGCCGCATGGCCGTCATTGTCAGCCGGTTTGGCGCCGGTTGCGCCGGCGGCCGCACCGGCTCGTGCGGCCGCCGATTTGGCGGCGCGCTTGAACGGCGCGACATAGGCCAGCGCCGCGACGAAGAAGCCGAGCGCGAGCGCGCATTCGAGCCAGCCCAGCCGGGCCGCGAGCCCGCGATCGGTCATGCCGCGCACCACGCCTTCGGCCAGGTACAGCAGGATCAGCATCGACGCCCATTGCAGCGTGTAGACGCGCCGCCGCCACACGCCCGGCAGCATCAGCGCGAGCGGCACGGCCTTCAGCATCAGCGCCGAGCCGCCGGGGCGCAGCGGCGCGAGCCAGACTTCCCACGCCACCGACAGCACGATCAGCGCCGCCAGGCAGCCGGTCGCGGCGAGCGCGACGGCGGGGCGGGCGGTTGCCGGCGCGGTGCGCGGGGCGTTCATCAGGCGGCGTCGAGCTTCGCGGCGGCGCGCGCGAGACGGGTGCCGAGCGCCAGGGCCAGCGCCTTCTCGTCGGCGGATATGCCGTGGCGCGCGCCGGGCTGGCCGCTGCGCGCGTGATGCGACGCGCCGTACGGCGTGCCGCCGCCGTCGGTGGTGCTAAGCGCGCTCTCGGTAAACGGAATGCCGACGATCAGCATGCCGTGGTGCAGCAGCGGCAGCATCATCGACAGCAACGGCGGTGTCCCAAACGTAGTTGAAGGTTGAAGGCGGCGGTTCCCGTAGGAATCCGAGAGAATCGGGTTTCCAGGACCAACCTCCAGAATAGGAGAACCGCCGAAATGAAGCCTACCAAGAAACCGAACCGTCGTGCTGATGCTGAGTGTCGTGTTGTTGGTAAACAAGAGCACGAAGCGCTGCGCGCGGGCCTTGCCGAGCAAGCCCAGTTG
>WNEB01000210.1 GCA_009914575.1 Burkholderia gladioli | reverse complement strand
ACGACCTCTGGATCCTCGCCGTCGCCCTGCATCGATCACTCGAAAAACGCGTTGACCATGATCGGGAGTCTGCCTAATCTATGAAACCCCGCCGTCCCAACCTTCAACTACGAATGGGACACCGCCTTCGCGTGGACGAATCCCGCTTTTCCATGAATGTCCGCTTTCACGACTTCGTGTCCCAGTTGTTCAAGGGCGTGAGCAAAGACACCAGAGCCGGCGGGAATATCTAAAATCTTCGAGTTCGGCAGCGAATTTTCACCCAAGTATGCGAGCACCTGGTCCATGTATCCCGTCTTGCCGCGCCGGTAGTAGCTGTAATCTCGTTCTTCCATTTTGGTCTTCGGGTTGGATTGGTTTGAAAAGCGAACGAGGGATTGTAACGCTTGGATTGCAATATCAGACGATTCGGTCCGAGCCACAATGGTAGCAACGTATCGAGGGCGGCCTGCCGGAAGATGGCCTACAAAGCGTTAAGAAGGGCTGTGTATATGGTCGAGGGCGGGAATTTGGGCGGACACTGTGTCGTGCCAATTCGGCCGCGAAGCCAGTGGCGAAAGCTGCGTTGGGCTATGTGTCAAATTGGTCGCTAAACGGTGCCAATTCGACCGCGACATTACACATGCCCGACGGCGTGCCTCGCAACGAGGCACGCCGCTTTTCGTTTTCGATTCGCATCCGATCGACGAAGAACGCGTCGGTAGCAAGCACATCCCGGCGGGTGAGCGCCGGGCGATGTGTGCGGGCCGCCGCAACGGCCCGGGGTGCAGCAGGCGCCGAACTTAACGCGCCGCGTTGACGTCCGCCACCAGCAATGCCGCCATGTTGACGATCCGGCGCACCGTGGCCGATTCGGTCAGCACGTGCACCGGCTGAGCCGCGCCGAGCAGGATCGGGCCGATCGCTATGTTGTTGCCGGCTGCCGTCTTCAGCATGTTGTAGGCGATGTTGGCCGCGTCGATGTTCGGCATCACCAGCAGGTTGGCGTCGCCCTCGAGCGTCGAATCCGGCAGGATTTCCTTGCGCAGCACGGCGTCGAGCGCCACGTCGCCGTGCATTTCGCCATCCACTTCGAGGCCCGGCGCGCGCTCGCGCAGGATCTCCAGCGTTTCGCGCATCTTCACGACCGTCGGCGCATTGCTCGTGCCGAAGTTCGAATGCGACAGCAGCGCAACCTTCGGCTCGATGCCGAAGCGGCGCACTTCCTCGGCCGCCATCATCGTGCTCTCGGCCAGTTGTTCCGGGGTCGGATCGACATTGACGTGCGTATCGACGATGAAGATCTGGAGGCCCGGCAGCACCAGGCCGTTCATGGCGGCGTACACGCTGCAGCCCTCGCGCTTGCCGATCACCTGATCGACGAAGTGCAGGTGGCGGTGCGTCTTGCTGATCGTACCGCAGATCATGCCGTCCGCTTCACCCTTCTTGGCCAGCATCGCGCCGATCAGCGTGGTGCGGCGGCGCATTTCGAGCTTGGCGAGCTGATGGCCCATGCCCTTGCGCGACATCATCTGGTAGTACGTCTGCCAGAAATCGCGGTAGCGCTCGTCGCGCTCGGGGTTGACGACCGTGAAATCGGTGCTCGCCGTCATGCGCAGGCCGAAGCGCTTGATGCGCGTTTCGATCACCTGCGGGCGGTCGATCAGGATCGGCGTGGCCACCTTTTCGTCGATCAGGATCTGCACGGCGCGCAGCACGCGCTCTTCCTCGCCTTCCGCGAACACCACGCGCTTCTTGCCGTCCGGCGCGCTGCGCGCGGCCTGGAACACCGGCTTCATGGTGTTGCCGCTGTGATAGACGAACTGCTGCAGATGCTGGACGTAGGCGTCCATGTCCTCGATCGGGCGCGTCGCGACGCCGCCTTCCATCGCGGCCTTGGCCACGGCCGGGGCGATCTTGACGATCAGGCGCGGGTCGAACGGCTTCGGAATCAGGTATTCGGGGCCGAACGAGAGATCCGCGATGCCGTACGCGGTGGCGACGATGTCGCTCTGTTCCTGCTGCGCGAGGCCGGCGATCGCGTTCACGGCGGCGATTTCGATCTCGCGCGTGATCGTGGTCGCGCCGACGTCGAGCGCGCCGCGGAAGATGAACGGGAAGCAGAGAACGTTGTTGACCTGGTTCGGGTAATCGGTGCGGCCCGTCGCGAGGATCGCGTCCGGACACACTTCTTGCGCGACTTCCGGCAGGATTTCCGGGTTCGGATTGGCGAGCGCGAGGATCAGCGGGCGCTCGGCCATGCCCTTGACCATCTCCTGCTTCAGCACGCCCGCGGCCGACAGGCCCAGGAACACGTCCGCGCCGTCGATCACCTCGGCCAGCGTGCGCTTGTCGGTGTCCTGCGCGAAGCGTTCCTTGTCCGGATCCATCAGCTCGGTGCGGCCCTTGTACACCACGCGCCGGACAGGTCGGTGACGATGACGTTCTCGAGCGGCAGGCCGATGTCGACCAGCAGGTCCAGACAGGCCAGCGCCGCCGCGCCCGCGCCCGATGCCACCAGCTTGATCTTCTTGATGTCCTTGCCGACCACCTTCAGGCCGTTCGTGACGGCGACCGCCACGACGATCGCCGTGCCGTGCTGGTCGTCGTGGAACACCGGAATCTTCATGCGCTTGCGGCATTCGCGCTCGACGATGAAGCAATCCGGCGCCTTGATGTCTTCGAGGTTGATGCCGCCGAACGTGGGTTCGAGCGCGGCGATCACGTCCACCAGCTTGTGCAGATCGGATTCGTTCAGCTCGATGTCGAACACGTCGATGCCGGCGAACTTCTTGAACAGCGCGGCCTGGCCTTCCATCACGGGCTTCGAGGCGAGCGGGCCGATGTTGCCGAGGCCGAGCACCGCGGTGCCGTTGGTGAAGACGCCCACCAGGTTGCTGCGCGACGTGAAGCGCGCGGCGTTCAGCGGGTTCTCGACGATCTCCTCGCAGGCGAACGCGACGCCCGGCGAATAGGCCAGAGCGAGATCGCGCTGATTGATCATCTGCTTCGTCGGCTGGACGGCGATTTTGCCCGGCGTCGGAAATTCGTGGTAATCGAGGGCGGCTGCGCGGAGATCGGCTTTCGAGGAGGGCTTGGTGGACATGGGAGCAGAAAGAAGGGCGGAATTAGAATATCTGTTCGACACGCATTGTAGCGCCAATCCCAGCCCCGCAATTTGTCGCGCCGGCTGGCGTTGTTGCATAAATCGAGTGTGAGGATGCAATAGCATCGACGGGCATAATTTCAGGCGATACGAACGGATTGCGGACGAGCGAGGTCCGCCATACGGTTGATGACGCGGACGCGAACGGAGACC
>WNEB01000021.1 GCA_009914575.1 Burkholderia gladioli | reverse complement strand
GCTCTCCGGCGGCAACAACCTTGCAACCACCTTGTCCTTGAATGCCTGTCTGTACTTTGCCACTTCTCGTCCTCATAGCACCCCCGGATTTCCAGATCCTATCCGGGCGACAACTATTCTGACGCGGGGGGCCCGTCTACGGCATCGTCGAGCCGCTCGGCTCGAACAACCCGCTGATCGCGACCTTTCACGAATGGCGCTAGATGGCCGCCGACGCGTTTCGCGTCGACGGCGCGCGCAACAAGTGGCGCGCGATTTTCGGGCCGCCCGAGTGGGCGAGCGCTTATCATGCGCAAGTTACCGGCACGTTGCGACCCGCAACGGCCGCGTCCCGATGGGAAACCGGCGACACGCGGCGACCCGCCGCCGTGCCGCCGGACATCGGGCAACACGCGTCGGACGACGCATAAACAATCTGGGGCTCTCTTGAAATTTGAGTGGGTTAAAAGGGCCGCCGGGGTACGAAAACCTACGTCGCAAAACGGTATCTTCCCACCCCTAGCCCCGCCCCAAGGCGGGGAAGTCCTCGCCGCCGGACGGGCTCGGGGGCCAGGCGGCGCAAGGCTTTGCCTGGCCCCCGAGCCCTCAAGCGTGCTCGTAGATTTCTCCGCATCAAGGGTTCGCTGCGCCGGGCTTCGCCCACCCTTGACCCGGAAAAATCCACCCACTCGAAATTCAAGAGAGGCCAATCTGGCCATATCAACGAGGAGATAACTGCATGAAGCCGAACACCACCGCGACGCGCCGTCTGCCCAGCCGTCTGAAGCGCACCCGCCCAGCTCGCCATCGCGAGCGCGCGCTGGCGCTGCTCGCCGCCTGCGGCGGCCGCTTCACGACCAGCCCGGGCGAAGTGTGGACGCAGAAGGTTGCCGAGTTCTACGGCGATACGCTCAAGCCCGCGTACGAAGGCGGGTTCGGCGTGCCGCTGCAGGCCACCGGCGGCCTCGGCTATGCGCAGGGCGGCTCGCGCGTGACGCTGCAGCCGGGCCTCGGCCACGCCGATGCCTCGGTCGCCAACGCCGATTACGCGCAGGCCACCACCACGCCGATCGCCACCCAGCTGCAGCAATACCTGCAGGCGCACGGCAGCTTCAATGCGAACCAGCTCGTGCTGATCAAAGGCGGCGCGAACGACATCCTGTATCAGGCGCAAGTCGCGCAGGCCGCCGGCAACACGCAGGCCGCGCAGCTCGCCGCCGCGCAGGCCGTGGGCCTCGCCGCGCAGCAACTGGGCGCGGTGATCGCGCAGATCCCGGACAACGGCGCCACCCATGTGTTCGTCTCGAACATGCCCGACATCGGCGCCACGCCGCTCGCGCTGGCCGGCGGCGTCGCCACGCAGGCCGCGCTGACGCAGCTCTCGGCGCTCCAGGTCGACACCACCAAGGTCAAGGTGATGGACGCATTCACCTATAGCAGGACGGCATCGGCGCGAACTTCCAGGCCAGCGGCTTCACGGTCGGCAACACCGGCACGGCCTGCAACCTGACCGCGATGGCCGCGGCGGCGGCCAAGGCCGGCGTCGCCAACCCGAGCGCGTTCGCGTCGTCGCTGTTCTGCTCGCCGCAAACCTACACGGTGGCCAACGCCGACCAGACCTACATGTTCGCGGATACGGTCCGCCCGACCACGCGCCTGCACGCGCTGTTCGCGCAGTTCGTCGAATCGCAGATCGCGGCGGCCGGCGTCGGCAAGTAAGCCGGCTCGGGCGCTCTCGGCGCAATGCAAAAACGCCCGGCATGCCGGGCGTTTTCATGGTGCGTGCGGCACCTGCGACCGCTGCCGTTCAGTGTGACGCGCCTTGCTCGAACGCCGCCGCGGCCCGGCCGAGCCGGTCGTTGACGGCCACCCAGTCGGGCGTGTCGGGCAGCTGCTCGACAAGGATGCGCGCCACGTCGGCGCGATCGAGCGCGCGCAGCAGGCTGTACAGCTCGCGCGCGTAGGCCTGCGGATCTTCGGGCGCGGCCACGAAGTGCACGCCGGGCGCGGCGGCCCAATCGCGCGCGCTCGACGCGCGCGCGACCAGCGCCACCGGCTCGCCGGCTTCGGCGGTCGCGTCGAGCAGCAGTTCGAGGCGGTCGAACGGCAGCAGCGCGAGCGGCGTGCGCGGCGCGTAATGCGCCTTCAGCGTGCCCGAGGCGCGCGGCGCGCTGGCGTCGCTGCCGTCGGGCAGGCGCACCACCGTGCCGAGCACGTCGGCGATCTGCTGCGGCGTGACGTGGCCCGGGCGCAGCAGCGCCGGGAAGCCTCGCGACAGGTCGAGAATGGTCGATTCGATGCCGACCTCGGATGCGCCGCCGTCGAGCACATGCACGCTCGCGCTGAACTCGTCGCGCACGTGCTGCGCGGTGGTCGGGCTGACATGGCCGAAGCGGTTCGCGGACGGCCCCGCCACCCCGCCATGCCCGTCGCGCAACGCGCTGAACGCGGCCAGCAACGCCTGCGCGACCGGATGCGACGGGCAGCGCAGCGCAACCGAATCCTGGCCGCCGCTGACGGCATCGGGAATATGCGCGGCGCGCTTGAGGATCAGCGTGAGCGGGCCGGGCCAGAACGCCTCGATCAGCTTGCGCGCGTCGCCGGGCAACGTCTGCACCCAGTAGCCCGGATCGCCGCCGGGCGGCAGATGGACGATCACCGGATGATTCGACGGCCGGCCCTTGGCCGCGTAGATCCGCGCGACCGCTTCGGGGCTGGCCGCATCGGCGCCGAGCCCGTAGACAGTTTCGGTCGGGAACGCGACGAGTTCGCCCGCCGCGAGCGTCGCGGCGGCCTCGTCGATCGCCGCCTGCGGCACGTGCGGCACGTGCCGCACCGGAGGCGGCGCGGAAGTCGAACGGGCGTCGGAACTCATCGTGGCGCGCCCCTTACGCGAGCGGAATGCGCAGCAGGCGCGCGCACGACTCAGCGGCCTCGACGGCCTCGCCGAGCGTCGGCGCCGTGAAGTTCACGTGGCCCATCTTGCGACCGACGCGCGCGTCTTCCTTGCCGTACAGATGCAGATGCGCGGACGCCATCGCGGCCACCTGGTCCCAGGGCGGCGTAACGGCCTCGGCGGCCTCGTCGGCGAACCAGACGTCGCCGAGCACGTTGAGCATGGTGGCCGGCGAATGCTGGCGCGGGTTGCCGAGCGGCAGCCGGGCCATCGCGCGCACCTGCTGCTCGAACTGGCTCGCGTCGCAGGCGTCCACGGTGTAATGGCCGGAATTGTGCGGACGCGGCGCCATTTCGTTGGCGACCAGCGAGCCGTCTTCCACCACGAAGAATTCGACGCAGAGCACGCCGACGTAATCGAGCGAATCGACGATGCGCACCGCCGCCTGCTGCGCCGTGGCCGCGAGCGCAGCGTCGGCGGCCGGCGCGGGCACCACGGTCAGCGCGAGGATGCCGTCCACGTGCGTGTTCTGCGCGAGCGGGAACGTGGCCGACTTGCCATCCGCGCCGCGCGCGATCAGCGCCGACACTTCGTACTTGAGCGGCAGGCGCTTTTCCAGCACGCAGGGCACGCCGCGCAGCGCGCCGAACGCGGCGCGCGCCTCGGCGGCGTTCGCGACGCGCACCTGGCCCTTGCCGTCGTAGCCCATGCGGGCCGTCTTGAGGATGCCGGGCAGCACGGCGTCGAGCTCGGCGTCGCCAAGCGCGGCCAGCGCCTCGGTCGATTCGATCACGACATGCGGCGCGACCGGCACGCCCGAGGCGGCGATGAAGCGCTTCTCCGCAATCCGGTCCTGCGCGATCGCCACGCAACGACCGGCGGGCGCAACGAAGGTGGTGTGCGCGAGGAAATCGAGGCTGGCGGCCGGCACGTTCTCGAACTCGGTCGATACGGCTTCGCACAGCGCGGCGAGTTCGGCGAGCGCGGCCTCGTCGTCGTAAGCGGCGCGCAGGTGGCGATCGGCCACGGCGCCGGCAGGGCTCGCCGCATCGGGGTCGAGCATGGCGACGCGATAGCCCATCGATTGGGCCGCGAAGCAGAACATGCGACCGAGCTGGCCGCCGCCGACCATGCCGAGCCAGGCGCCGGGCAGGATCGGTGAAACCGGAGTGGAGTGTGCAGTCATGTCAGTGATCGGTCGCGGCGGGCTTCGTCGGGGAAGCGCGCGCCGCCAGGGGCCGTCGTTGCGGGCCGCTTACAGCGGCGGCAATACCATCGCGTGCGCGGCTTCGTTCTGGCGCACGCGGAATGCTGCGAGCCGGTTCGCGTACTCGACCGAGGTGCCGGCCAGCAGCGACACGGCGAACAGCGCCGCGTTGGCCGCGCCGGCCTCGCCGATCGCGAACGTCGCGACCGGCACGCCCTTGGGCATCTGCACGATCGAGTGCAGCGAATCGACGCCCTTCAGGTACTTGCTCGCCACCGGCACGCCGAGCACCGGGACGGTGGTCTTGGCGGCCAGCATGCCGGGCAGGTGCGCCGCGCCGCCGGCGCCGGCGATAATCGCCCGCAGCCCGCGCTCGCGCGCCTTCTCGGCGTAATCGAACATCTCGTCGGGCATCCGGTGCGCGGAGACGACATTGGCCTCGTAAGGCACGTCGAACTCCTGCAGGATCGCGACGGCCTGCTTCATCACGTCCCAATCGGAACTGGAACCCATCAGCACGCCGATCAGCGGCGCGCTGTGCGTGTGGGCGGTCTGGACTTCACTCATCGTGCGACGTTTCCTTCGTTATCCGCTGCTGGCACGCCGCTTACGCGAGCGTCCGGCCGGTGATGCGCTCGAGCGCTTCCTGGTACTTGGCGCTGGTGCGGGCGACCACGTCGCCCGGCAGCTTCGGCGCCGGCGCGGTCTTGCCCCAGTCCTGGGTTTCGAGCCAGTCGCGCACGAACTGCTTGTCGAACGACGGCGGGGTGGTGCCCACGGCGTACTGGTCGGCCGGCCAGAAGCGCGACGAATCGGCCGTCAGCGCCTCGTCCATCAGGAACAGCTTGCCGTGCTCGTCGAGGCCGAATTCGAACTTGGTGTCGGCGATGATGATGCCGCGCGTGGCCGCGTAATCGACCGCTTCCTTGTACAGGCGGATCGAGATGTCGCGGATCGTCGCGCTCAGCTCGGTGCCGATGCGGCGCTCGCATTCGTCGTACGAGATGTTCTCGTCGTGGTGACCCATTTCGGCCTTGGCGGCCGGCGTGAAGATCGGCTCGGGCAGCTTCTGCGCATTTTGCAGGCCCGCCGGCAGTTCCACGCCGCACACGGCGCCCGTTGCCTGGTAATCCTTCCAGCCGCTGCCGGCCAGGTAGCCGCGCACCACGGCCTCGATCATGATCGGCTCGAGACGCTTTACCACCACGCCGCGCCCCTCGACCTGCGCCACTTCGTCGGCGGCCACCGCCGATTCCGGGGTGTCGCCCGTCAGGTGGTTCGGGACGATGTGCGACAGCTTGTCGAACCAGAAATTGGCCATCTGGTTGAGGACGCGACCCTTGTTCGGAATCGGCTCGCCCATCACCACGTCGAACGCCGAGAGGCGGTCGGTCGTGACGATCAGGAGCTTGTCGGTGCCGACCGCGTAGTTGTCGCGGACCTTGCCGCGACCGAGAAGCGGCAGCGAGCGGAGCGTGGATTCGTAAAGGGTAGACATCGTCGTCTTAGCAGAAAATGGGGCCAAACAAAAAGGGAAACGCCGTTCCCCGCGGACAGGCGGGAACGGCGGCTGAATTTCCGGGCGGCGCCGCCCGGAACGACCAGGCGGCAAAACCGATATGTTAGCGCACGAGCTGGGCGAGCTCGCCAGCCTTGTAGCGCTCGGCGATCTTGTCGAGCGACACGGGCTTGATCTTGCCGGCCTGACCTTCGCAGCCAAAAGCGAGATAACGCGCCGCGCACACCTTCTTCGCGGCTTCGCGAGCCGGCTTCAGGTAGTCGCGCGGATCGAACTTGCCCGGGTTCTCGACGAAGTAGCGGCGGATCGCGCCGGTGATCGCCAGACGCAGGTCGGTGTCGATGTTGATCTTGCGCACGCCGTGCTTGATGCCTTCCTGGATTTCCTCGACCGGCACGCCGTAGGTTTCCTTCATGTCGCCGCCGAATTCGCGGATTTCCGCGAGCAGCTCCTGCGGCACCGACGACGAACCGTGCATCACCAGGTGCGTGTTCGGAATGCGTGCGTGGATTTCCTTGATGCGCGAGATCGACAGGATGTCGCCCGTCGGCTTCTTCGAGAACTTGTAGGCGCCGTGCGAGGTGCCGATCGCGATGGCGAGCGCGTCGCACTGCGTCTGCTTGACGAAGTCGGCGGCCTGCTCCGGATCGGTCAGCAGCTGCTCGCGCGTCATCGTGCCGTCGGCGCCGTGGCCGTCTTCCTTGTCGCCCTTCATCGTCTCGAGCGAGCCGAGCACGCCGAGTTCGGCTTCGACCGTCACGCCGATCGAGTGGGCCATTTCGACCACGCGGCGCGACACGTCGACGTTGTATTCATACGACGCCGCCGTCTTGCCGTCGGCTTCCAGCGAGCCGTCCATCATCACGCTGGTGAAACCGCTGCGGATCGCCGCGAGGCAGACCGCCGGCGACTGACCGTGATCCTGGTGCATCACGACCGGAATGTGCGGATACGATTCGACCGCCGATTCGATCAGATGGCGCAGGAACGCTTCGCCCGCGTACTTCCGGGCGCCGGCCGAGGCTTGCATGATCACGGGCGCGCCGACTTCGTCGGCCGCCGCCATGATCGCCTGCACCTGCTCCAGGTTGTTCACGTTGAATGCCGGCAGGCCGTAGCTGTGTTCCGCTGCGTGGTCCAGCAGTTGACGCATTGATACGAGAGGCATTGTGGTACTCCATGGAATGAAAACCGGCGCGCCCTGGTTGGCGGCGCGCTGCCTGCCCCGGCAGCCATCGGGGGGGCCGCACGCGGCCGAGCGTCGAATGGGCGACATTTTATCGCGAAGCGCTCCGCGTTTAGTCCCGATTACGGGCGGATTCCGCAATTTGTTACGACTTCCGTTTCGTGTATCACGGAAATCGAGACAGCTTTCGTTCGGTGTACCACGAAAAAAATCAAAAAAAGCCGCGCGGGGCGATCTGACCCCGCGCGGCGCGTTCATGGCCCGGCGAACCGGGCCCAGCCGGTTCAGAACGCGTCGCCGACGCGCACGATCTTCAGCGTGTTGGTGCCGCCCGCCTGCCCCATCGGCTCGCCGACGGTGAGCACCACCATGTCGCCGCGCACCACGTAGCCCTGGCGGATCACGATCTCGAGCGCCGCCTGCAGCGCCGAATCGCGGTCGCTGTTGAAGTCGACGTGCAGCGGCACGACGTTGCGGAACAGCGCCATCGCGCGCTCGCTGCCGACGCGCGGCGTCAGCGCGAAGATCGGCACGTGGGTGATGTGACGCGACATCCACAGCGCCGTCGAGCCCGATTCGGTCAGCGCGATGATGGCCTTCGCGCCGAGATGGTGGGCCGTGAACAGCGCGCCCATCGCGATCGACTGGTCGATCCGGGTGAACGTGCGGTCGAGGAAATCCTTGTCGAGTTCGACGCGCTCGGATTTTTCGGCCTCGACGCAGATCGCCGCCATCGTCTCGATCGTGACGACCGGGTACTTGCCGGCGGCCGATTCGGCCGACAGCATGACGGCGTCGGTGCCGTCCAGCACGGCGTTAGCGACGTCCGACACCTCGGCGCGGGTCGGCACCGGGGCGTGGATCATCGATTCCATCATCTGGGTGGCCGTGATGACGAGCTTGTTCGATTCGCGCGCCATGCGGATCATGCGCTTTTGCAGCGCCGGCACGGCCGCGTTGCCCACTTCGACGGCCAGGTCGCCGCGCGCGACCATGATGCCGTCGGATGCATCGAGGATGTCCTGCAGCGCCGGAATCGCTTCTGCGCGCTCGATCTTGGCGATCATCTTCGGCTTGATGCCATACGGCGCGCCCGCGATATTCGCGAGCTGGCGCGCCATTTCCATGTCGGTGGCGTTCTTCGGGAACGACACCGCCACCATGTCCGCGCCGAGCGACATCGCCGTGCGGATGTCTTCCATGTCCTTGGCCGTCAGCGCCGGCGCCGACAGGCCGCCGCCCTGGCGATTGATGCCCTTGTTGTTCGACAGTTCGCCGCCCACCTTGACCGTCGTGTGGATCTCCTCGCCGAGCACGCGATCGACGGTCAGCACGATCAGGCCGTCGTTGAGCAGCAGCAGATCGCCGGTTTTCAGGTCGCGCGGCAGATCCTTGTAGTCGAGGCCCACGCGCTCGTCGTTACCGAGCTCGCAGCCGGCGTCGAGGATGAACGGCTGGCCCGGCTCGAGCTGGGTCTTGCCGTTCTCGAACTTGCCGACGCGGATCTTCGGACCCTGCAGGTCGGCCATGATCGCGATTTCCCGACCGACCTTGCGCGCGGCCTCGCGAACCATTTCGGTGCGCTGACGGTGATCGTCGGCCGTGCCGTGCGAAAAATTGAGTCGTACGACGTCGAGCCCCGTCTGAATCATCTGCAGCAAAATCTCGGGCGAGCTGGAGGCAGGGCCGATCGTGGCAACTATCTTGGTGGCGCGAAACATGAAACTCCTCTTGAGGGTCGGGGTGAATGCGCTGGAGAGGCTGCTGCGAAAGCCGGATCCCGCCGGCCCAGCGGCCGGTGCTCCGGTGCGCGCGCCGGCATCGTCGGCCGGCGTCGCTTTGTTCTGGCTGTAATCCGTATGCCTTGCGACCGGGCGACCGGCCTTCCGGCCCTGCCGCCCGCCGGTGCGCAAACCGGGGCGTGCCCGCGCCGCCCCCGTTCGCCTTCCGGCGCGCGCCACGCGCGACCGCGCGTCATCCTCAGGCCGCGCCGCGCGTCTCGAGCACTTCCACGGCCGGCAGCGTCTTGCCTTCCAGGAATTCGAGGAAGGCGCCGCCGCCCGTCGAGATGTAGCTGACCTTGTCGTGGATGCCGTACTTGGCGATGGCCGCGAGCGTGTCGCCGCCGCCGGCGATCGAGAACGCCGGCGAGTTGGCGATCGCCTCGGCGAGCGTCTTGGTGCCGTTGCCGAACTGATCGAACTCGAACACGCCCACCGGGCCGTTCCAGACGATGGTGCCGGCCTTTTCGAGCTGGCCGGCCAGCGCGCGAGCGGTGTCCGGGCCGATGTCGAGGATCAGGTCGTCGGCTTCGATCTCGCTGACCTTCTTGACGGTCGCCGCCGCGGTGGGCGCGAATTCCTTGGCCGTCACCACGTCCGACGGGATCGGCACCGAGGCGCCGCGTTCGCGGGCCGCATCGATGATGGTCTTGGCTTCGGCCACCAGATCCGGCTCGGCCAGCGACTTGCCGATCGGCAGGCCGGCGGCCAGCATGAACGTGTTGGCGATGCCGCCGCCGACGATCAGCTGATCGACCTTCTCGGCCAGCGACTTCAGGATCGTCAGCTTGGTCGACACCTTCGAGCCGGCCACGATCGCCACCAGCGGGCGCTTCGGGTTGCCGAGCGCCTTGCCGAGCGCGTCGAGTTCCGCGGCAAGCAGCGGGCCCGCGCAGGCGACCGGCGCGAACTTGGCGATGCCGTGGGTGGAGGCTTCGGCGCGGTGGGCGGTGCCGAACGCGTCGTTGACGTAGATGTCGCACAGCGCGGCCATCTTCTGCGCCAGCGTGTCGTCGTTCTTCTTCTCGCCCTTGTTGACGCGGCAGTTCTCGAGCAGCACGACGTCGCCCGGCGCGACCTTCACGCCGTTCTCGACCCAGTTCGCGATCAACGGGACGTCGCGGCCGAGCAGTTCGGCCAGGCGCGCGGCGACGGGAGCGAGCGAATCCTCGGGCTTGAATTCGCCTTCCGTCGGACGGCCCAGGTGCGAGGTGACCATCACGACCGCGCCTGCGTCGAGCGCCGCGCGGATCGCCGGGACCGAGGCGCGCACGCGGGTGTCTTCGGTGATGTTGCCGTGATCGTCCTGCGGCACGTTCAGGTCGGCGCGGATAAAGACGCGTTCGCCGGAGACTTTCCCCTCGGCGATCAGGTCGGTAAGACGCTTAACTTGGCTCATGGGACTGATTGAAGGTTGATTGAAGGAAGGCGTTGCGGAAAGGTCGTGCGCGGGCTGCCGACAAGGGCGCCGGACGGCCGGGCTGGGCCGTGCGACGCGCGCGACTTTTCGGGAAAAACTTATTCTAGCCGATCGACCCCGCGGCCTGTCCCGCCGCGCGGCGAATTCCGCTTATTTGGCGCGGAGCTTTCGATGCTGCGACGCAGCATGACAAACCTGCGCCGCGCGGGGCGGCGAACGTTCACACGATCAGCCTCAGCACCGTGAAAACGGCCATGCCGACCAGGATCGTGCCGAGCATGCTGCGCCGCCACAAAAACCAGCCGAGGCCGGCCGCGGCGGCGTAGAAATCGTGATTGGAGATCGCGAACGAGAGGCCCGCGGGCGTGTCGAGCACATCGGGCAGCACCACCGCGACGAGCGCGGCGGCCGGCGCGTAGCGCATCGCGCGCTGCGCGCGCTCGGGCAGGATGGTGCGCTCGCCGCCGATCAGGAACAGCGCTCGCGTGATCGCCGTGACCACCGTCATGCCGGCGATCGCCCACCAGATCGTCGCGTAGTCGCTCATCGCGCACCGCCCTCGCCGTCGCGCCCGGCGTCGGTCGGATCGATCGCGTCGCGCGGCCGGACCTCGGCGCGCAGGCGGCGCCAGTCGGCCCGCTCGATCGCGAGATCGGCCAGCGTGCCGGCAGCGAGCGCCGCGAACACGGCGATCGGCAAGCCGAGCCGGTACGGCAGATCCACGGCCAGCAGGGCCGCGATGCCGGCCACCGCCACGGCGGCCAGCGTCGAACGGTTCGCGACCGCCGACACCATGATCGGAATCAGCGCGAGCGTGCCGGCCAGCCCGAGGCCCCATTGATCCGGCACCACGCTGGCCAGCGCGATGCCGGCCATCGACGACACCTGCCAGGACAGCCAGCTGGCCAGCGCCATCCCCCAGAAATAGGCTTCCTTGCCCGGCACGTAGCCGTTCGCGAAACCCTGCCTGACGAACAGCAGATAGATGACGTCGCCGTTGAAATAGCCGATCGCGATGCGCCGCCACGGCGACAGATAGGAGAAATGGGGTGCCAGGCCCGCGCTGAAGATCACGAAGCGCAGGTTGACCATCGCGGTCGTCAGCAGGATGGTCCAGATCGGCAGCTTCGCGGCCAGGAGCGGCAGCACGGCGAGTTGGGACGACCCGGCGTAGACGAGGAGCGTCATCCAGACCGCCTGGCCGGTGGTCATCACCGATTTGCTCATCGCGATGCCGGTGACGAGGCCCCAGGAGAGGATGGCGGTGAGCGTCGGCGCGTAGTCGCGCCCCCCCTGGATGAAGGCAAAGCGATCGGTAGCGGACAGACGAGCGAGCATGGGAGGGGCCGCGCGGCACTGAAAACCGGGCGGTCGCGCCTCGCGCAGTGCCTCCCGTCGTGTTTTCGTTGAATGGTGGCGCGATTATAGCGCCGGACCTCGCCGGACAGGTCGCCGCGCCGGGAAAAGACGCTAAAATGCCCGACCGGCGCGGCCTGTGCGCCGTGCCGACGCGCGGGCCGGCAGGCTTCGACGCCGCCTTGCCCGCGTCGGCACGGTCGCGAGCGCGCCGCGAACGGCGTTTTTTCGCTATCGTGTCGAGCAACGGCGGCACGATCGCAAAAAAGCCCCACGGCCCCTTATTGCAACAAGAGACCGCCCCATGAGTGAAATCAAGGAACGACCGCTCGTCGAACTGTCGGCCAAGGATCTGCCGGCCTACTGCCCGAACCCGGCGATGACGCGCTGGAACGCGCATCCGCGCGTGTTCATAGACGTCACCCACGGCGAGGCACGCTGCCCGTATTGCGGCACGCGCTACACGCTGCGCGCCGGCGAAGTCGTCCACGGCCGCTGAGCGCGCACCGGGCGGCATGCCGCCCGGCACCGGTCGAGCCGCCCCGCCGATCGCCGTCGGCAGGCAGGCCGGCGAACCGCCCCTTTTTCCCCGCAACCCGAGCGCGGCGCCCCGGCGCCGCGTTTCATCACGACACCGGACTTCACCTGATGCGTCGCGCGTTGGTAATCGCACCGAACTGGATCGGTGACGCATTGATGGCGCAGCCGCTTTTCGCGCTGCTGAAGAAACTGCACCCGCGCATCGCGATCGATGCGGTCGCGCCCACCTGGGTCGCGCCCGTGCTCGAACGGATGCCGGAAATTCACGACGTGCACGCGACCGACCTCGCGCACGGCAAGCTGCAGATGGTGCGCCGCTGGCAACTCGCGAGCGACCTGCGCGACGTCGGCTACTACGCGGCCTACGTGCTGCCGAATTCGTTCAAGTCGGCGCTGATCCCGTGGCTGGCCGGCATTCCGCTGCGCATCGGTTACACCGGCGAATCGCGCTACGGACTGCTGAACGTGCGCCACGCGAACCCGCCGAAGGCGCGCGACGCCCGCCCGCCGATGGTGCCGTTCTACGCGTCGCTGGCCTACGCGCCCGGCGCGAAGCTCGACGAGCAGCTCAAGGCGCTGCCGCTGCCGCGCCTCGACGCCGACCTCAACGAAACGGCGCGCGTGTCCACGCGCTTCCATCTCGACACGCGCAAGCCGCTGATCGTGTTTTGCCCCGGCGCCGAATACGGCCCCGCCAAGCGCTGGCCGCCCGAGCATTTCGCGGCGCTCGCGCGGATCGTCAATCAATCGTTCCCATATACGCAGATCGTCGCGCTCGGTTCGCCGAAGGATTCGCCGGTCGCGCAGGCGATCGCCGACGCGGCGCCCGGCGTGCGCAACCTCTGCGGCCAGACTTCGCTGTCCGAAGCCTGCGCGCTGATCGCGCGCGCCAACGCGGTGGTCACCAACGATTCCGGGCTCATGCACGTGGCGACCGCGCTGCGCCGCCCGCTCGTGGCGCTCTACGGTTCGACCGATCCGCGCCACACCCCGCCGCTGTCGGAGCAGGCAAAGGTACAATGGCTCCACCTCGAATGCAGCCCCTGCTTTGAGCGCGAATGCCCGCTGGGCCATCTGAACTGCCTGCGCGAGCTCGGCCCGGAACAGGTATTCGCCGACCTGCGCGGGATGCTGGTCGGACAGCGCTGAAGCGCGGCGGGCCGGGTGCGGCCCGGCATGCGATCGAGTGCGACATTGCGGTACTTGCGAAGGCGGCCTCGCGGTCGCTGCCTTGTAACAGCGCGTTTGCGCGCGAGAGATAATCCCGATGCCCCGTTTTGCCCGCCTCTTCGAAGCCGCCGCCGACACGCTGAACGCCTATTACCAGGCGGCCTCAAATCTGAAGTGCAACAGCTTCGCCAACCGGCGTTGTTGCATAAATCGAGTGTGAGGATGCAATAGCATCGACGGGCATAATTTCAGGCGATACGAACGGATTGCGGACGAGCGAGGTCCGCCATACGGTTGATGACGCGGACGCGAACGGAGACCTCGGTCGCCTGCGAGTCGATGTGACGCGCCCAGAGACAGTTGCCGGTGAGGGTCTTGAACCGATACATCGCATTCTCGGCAAGCGATCGCCGGTGGTAGCCACTGTCTTGCTTCCATTCTCGACGACCGTCACGGGCAATTGCAT
>WNEB01000209.1 GCA_009914575.1 Burkholderia gladioli | reverse complement strand
GCCTAACCTGCTGCAACAGGATTTCACGGCGCAACGGCCAAACCAGGTGTGGGTAGCGGACATCACCTACATCGGCACCGATCAAGGTTGGCTGTACCTGGCCGTGGTGCTTGACCTGTATTCGCGTAAGGTTGTGGGCTGGTCGATGTCTGAGCGCATGACGGCTACGCTGGTTTGCGACGCGCTGCGCATGGCGCTGTTTGCTCGCAAGCGGCCTCGGGGAGTGATTGTGCATACTGACCGTGGTAGCCAATACTGCTCGCGCGAGCACCGCGCCCTGTTGGAGCAATACGCTTTGATCGCCAGCATGAGTGCCAGAGGCAACTGCTACGACAACGCAGCAATGGAGAGTTGGAACCACAGTCTGAAGGTCGAGGCCATCCATGGTGAACACCTCGCCACACGGGAGCAGGCCAAGGCTCATGTGTTTGACTACATTGAGGTTGACTACAATCGGATCCGGCTGCACTCGACCCTGGGCTACCTCAGCCCAGAGCAGTACGAGCTGGCCAATGTCGCTTAGATAGGTGTCCGTAAATCAGGGGCAAGATCACTTTGCCATTCGCGGACTTTACCGGTTGGCGAAGGTGTTGCACTTCAGATTTGAGGCCGCCGTCATTAAACCGTGAGAATTTCCGAGCACCCCTTCCTCTCCTCCGCGCCTGATCAGCCATCCACGCTGCCGATGTCCATCCGCTACCCGCTGCTCAACCGTGAACTGGGCATCCTCGGCTTCAACGAGCGCGTGCTCGCGCAAGCCGCCGATCCGCACGTTCCGCTGCTGGAACGGCTGCGTTTCATCTGCATCACCAGCAGCAATCTCGACGAATTCTTCGAAGTCCGAATGGCCGGGCTGCAGGAGCAGATGCGCGACAACCCGGGCGCGCCGTCGCCCGACGGTATGTCGCTGCAGCATGTCTACGACCTGGTGGTCGAGCGCGCGCAACGCCTCGTCCACAAGCAGTACACGATGCTGCACGAGACCATCCTCCCGGCGCTCGAAACCGAAGGCATCCATTTCCACGGCACCGACAGCTGGAGCGAGGCGCAGCTCGACTGGGCCCGCAACTACTTCCTCGACGAACTGCTGCCGGTGCTAACGCCGATCGGGCTCGATCCGGCACACCCGTTCCCGCGCGTGCTCAACAAGAGCCTGAACTTCGTCGTCGAACTCGAAGGCCGCGACGCGTTCGGCCGCCAGGCGCTGCTCGGCATCGTTCAGGCGCCGCGCGCGCTGCCGCGCGTGGTGCGCATGCCGCAGGAGCTGTCGGGCTTCCGCCACGGCTTCGTGCTGCTCAGTTCGCTGATGCAGCGCTTCGTCGGCGAACTGTTCCCGAAGCTGGTCGTCAAGAGCTGCAACCAGTTCCGCATCACGCGCAACAGCGAACTGTTCGTCGACGAGGACGAAATCACCAACCTGCGCGTCGCGCTGCAGGGCGAACTGCCTGCGCGCCACCTCGGCCTCGCAGTGCGGCTCGAAGTGTCGGTCGACACGCCCGTGCACATCGTGCGCCGCCTGCTCGACGAAAGCGACCTCGGCGAGCGCGACTGCTACCGCGTGAATGGCCCCGTCAACCTGGTGAGGCTCATGCAGCTGCCCGACCTGGTCGACCTGCCCGACCTGAAGTTCGTGCCGCACACGCCGCCCACGCCGGCCGAAGTGACGAACGCGCCGTCGATGTTCGCGGCGATCGATCGCCGCGACATCCTGCTGCACCATCCGTACGAGAGCTTCCAGCCCGTGCTGGAACTGCTGCAAGAGGCCGCGAAGGATCCGAACGTGGTGGCCATCAAGCAGACCATCTACCGCACCGGCACCGATTCGCCGCTGATGGATGCGCTGATGGAAGCCGCGCGCAACGGCAAGGAAGTGACGGTGGTGGTGGAACTGCTCGCCCGCTTCGACGAGGAAACCAACATCAACTGGGCGTCGCGGCTCGAAGCCGTGGGCGCGCACGTGGTGTACGGCGTGGTCGGCCACAAGTGCCACGCGAAGATGGTGCTGATCGTGCGCCGTGAAAAGCACGGTGGCAAGAACGTGCTGCGCCGCTACGTGCATCTCGGCACCGGCAACTACCATCCGCGCACCGCGCGGCTCTACACCGATTTCGGGCTGATGACGACCGAGCCGAAGATCTGCGAGGACGTCCATCACGTGTTCCAGCAGTTGACCGGCATCGGCGGCGAACTGCGGCTGCACGAGCTCTGGCAGTCGCCGTTCACGCTGCATCCGAAGATGATCGAAGGCATCCGCCGGGAAATCGCCAACGCGCGCGCCGGCAAGCGCGCGCGGATCGTCGCGAAGATGAACGCGCTGCTCGAACCGTCCGTGATCGCCGAGCTGTACGAGGCTTCGCAGGCCGGCGTGAAGGTCGACCTGATCGTGCGCGGCGTGTGCGCGCTGCAGCCCGGCGTGCCGGGGCTGTCCGAGAACATCACGGTGCGCTCGATCATCGGCCGCTTCCTCGAACACCACCGCATCTACTACTTCCACGCGGGCGGCGCCGAGGACGTGTATCTGTCGAGCGCCGACTGGATGGATCGCAACCTGTTCCGCCGCGTCGAAGTGGCGTTCCCGATCCGCGACCGCAAGCTCAAGCGCCGCGTGATCGCCGAAGGGCTGTCGGTGCTGCTCGGCGACAACCAGTCGGCCTGGCTGATGCAGAGCGACGGCCACTACAAGCGCCGCCGCACCGGCAAGACGCCGCACAGCGCGCAGCTCGGGCTGCTGGAGAAGTTCGGCGGCTGAGCGCGCATCGCCCCGGTCGCCCCGGCCGTGCCCGCGGCACAAACAACAATGCCACCCTGATGGGGGGCATTTTTTCATGGCGACGACGCCTGCTCAGGCCTGTTGCGAGCGGCGCGTCACCGTGCGCTGCGCCGGGAAGCGCGCGGTGAACGTGCTGCCGCGCCCTTCCTCGCTCTGGATCAGCAACTGGCCGTCGTGGCGTTGCAGCACGTGCTTGACGATCGCGAGGCCAAGCCTCGTGCCGCCGGTGTCGCGCGACCGGCTGCGATCGACGCGGTAGAAGCGCTCGGTGAGCCGCGTCAAATCCTCGGATGGAATCCCGAAGCCGCTGTCCTTGACCGAGAACACCGCCTGGGTGCCGTCGCGCCGACAGCACACGCGGAGCTTGCCGCCCTCCGGCGTGTAGCGCACCGCGTTCGTGACGAGGTTGCCGAGCGCGCTGAAGATTTCCGGCTCTCTTGAAATTTGAGTGGGTGAAAAGGGCCGCCGGGGTACGAAAACCTACGTCGCAAAACGGTATCTTCCCACCCCTAGCCCCCGCCCCAAGGCGGGGAAGTCCTCGCCGCCGGACGGGCTCG
>WNEB01000208.1 GCA_009914575.1 Burkholderia gladioli | reverse complement strand
GCGTGAGTGGCCGGGTCCATCGCTATCGCGACGCCGACATGGCGATGCGCTGGGCGGCCACCGGTTTCCTGGAAGCGGAGAAGCGCTTCCGCAAGCTCGGTGGTGCCAACGACCTCTGGATCCTCGCCGTCGCCCTGCATCGATCACTCGAAAAACGCGTTGACCATGATCGGAAGTCTGCCTAATCTATGAAACCCCGCCGTCCCAACCTTCAACTACGAATGGGACAGGGACACCGCCTTGCAGACGGAGGCAGCATGAGCGGCCGACACGAACTCGACATCGCCCTGCGCGCCTACGAAATTTTTGCGGCTCGGCATCCGAGGCCCGTGCAGGTGATAATCGGCCAAGCGGCTCAGATGCTCGGACTGGACCGCAAGACAGTCAGCAAGATCATGAAGACCGGCAAGCTCCAGTTCAATGCCTGCGGGCTTATCCCCATCGAGCAAGTTGATCGGTTGATCGTCTCTCGCTCCGCAAATATTACGCACGATGTCGCTTAAAGCCTTATATATAGACGTTGCCGGTGCTGAACAGCGGCACCAGCGCCAGTTGCAGGATCGGCGTGGCGAAGAAGCGGTCGCCAACCGCCTGCGCCACCGCCAGCAGCATGCCGCCCGCGAGCGGGAACAGCGCGCGGTTCAGGCTTTCCGAACCGGTGCCGGATGCGCGACCGGCGGCGCGCCGCCGCGCGTCGATCCGCGCGCGCAGCCAGAGCGCGACGAACCAGGCCAGCGCCAGCGTGCCCACCAGCACCGCGAGCTGCCAGATATGACCGGCTGCCCGAAGTCGCGAATCACGCTGGCGAGCCGCTTCGACAGCAACGGGTCCTGCACGGCCTGCTCCGCGATCAGTCCTGACCGGCGGACGAATCGGCAGCCGGTGCTGCCGATTCGTCCGCAGCCGCCGGTTAGGCGGTCGCGTCGGCCTGCTCGTCGGCCTTTTTCGGGGCGGGCTTGGCGCGACGCTCCATCACGGCGGCGAAGAAGCCGTCGGTGGCGTGGCGATGCGGCCACAACGACAGGTAATCGCCGGTATCGAGCTCGATGCGCTGCTCGGCCAGCACCTTGTTGGCCGGCACCAGCACGAAATCGGTATGCGCGGCCAGGAACTGCTCGACGATCGCCTCGTTTTCGGCTTCCAGCACGCTGCAGGTCGCGTAGACGAGCCGGCCGCCCGGCTTCACGAGCCGCGCGGCGCTGGCCAGGATCGAGCCCTGCTTCGGCGTCAGTTCGGCGATCGAATCGCGCGTCTGGCGCCACTTCAGGTCCGGATTGCGGCGCAGCGTGCCGAGCCCGCTGCACGGCGCATCGACCAGTACGCGGTCGATCTTGCCGGCCAGCCGCTTGATCTTCGCGTCGTGTTCGCCGTCGATCAGCACCGGGTTGACGTTCGACAGCCCGCTGCGCGCGAGGCGCGGCTTGAGCTTGGCCAGACGCTTTTCGGAGATGTCGAACGCATACAGGCGGCCGGTGGAGCGCATCGCCGCGCCGAGCGCCAGCGTCTTGCCGCCCGCGCCGGCGCAGAAGTCGACGATCATCTCGCCGCGGCGCGGCGCCACCAGCGAGCACAGCAGCTGGCTGCCCTCGTCCTGCACCTCGATCATGCCGTCCTGGAACAGCGCGAGCTTGGTCAGCGCAGGCTTGCCGTTCACGCGCACGCCGTTCGGGGCGAACGGCGTCTCGCCGGCCTCGATGCCGTTGGCCTTGAGTGCGGCCACCACCTGCTCGCGCGTGGCTTTCTGCACGTTGGCGCGCAGGTCCAGCGGCGCCGGGTAGTTCACGGCAGCGGCGAACTGCGCCA
This sequence comes from Burkholderia gladioli, assembly GCA_009914575.1. Taxonomy (GTDB): domain Bacteria; phylum Pseudomonadota; class Gammaproteobacteria; order Burkholderiales; family Burkholderiaceae; genus Burkholderia; species Burkholderia gladioli_B. The sequence goes on along the minus strand of WNEB01000208.1, from coordinate 1,534 downwards.
GCGCATCGGCGTCGAACCGCTGCGCGAGCGCCTGGTAGATCCAGTCGGGCAGGTTGGTGCGCACGCGCAGCGGCAGACTCGCCGGATCGATCTTCGCGACGTGGTCGAGCCACGCCCATTCGGCGTCCGACACGTGCGCGCGCAGCGCGGAACGGCCGGCCGTCTGCATCAGGCCGAGCAGCGTCAGGCGCCGCGTCGGGCTGCCCGTGCCGCTTTCGGCCAGATGCGCGTATTCCATCTTCCGGCGCAGCACCGCGAACACCGCTTCGGCGATCACGCCGCGCTCGGCGTGGCCGAGCTTCGGATGCGCGCGGAAAAAGCGGCTCGTGGCGGCATCGGCCGGGCCGGTGAACTTCAGTACGTCGCCGAGCAGCAGCTCGGTCTGGCCAATCAGGAATCCATGCAGCTTCATACACCGTCACCCAAATCGTTGTAATCGTTGGCTTCGCCGCCATCGGCCAGCAGCCAGCGGCAAGCGCCCGGCGCCAGCACCGCCCGGCCCGCCTCGAGCCGCAACCGGCCCTCGACGAACCAGCGCACGGCGCGCGGATAAAGCAGATGCTCGGCAGCCAGCACGCGCTGCGCCAGTGCGTCGGGCGTATCGCCGTGGCGCACCGGCACGGCGGCCTGCGCGACGATCGCGCCGCTGTCCAGCTCGGGAATCACGAAATGCACCGTCGCGCCATGCAGGGCGACGCCGGCGGCCAGTGCGGCCTCATGTGTGCGGATGCCCTTGAAGCTGGGCAACAGCGACGGATGAACGTTCAGCATCCGGCCCTCGAAACGGGCGACGAAGGCCGGCGTCAGGATCCGCATGAAACCGGCCAGCACCACGAGATCGGGCGCGAAGCGGTCGATCTCGACCGCCAGCGCGGCGTCGAAGGCCTCGCGGCCTTCATGCCCGCGATGGTCGACCACGGCGGTCGGGATCCCGCGCGCGGCCGCAAATGACAAACCGACCGCATCGGGCCGGTTTGCGATCACGGCGGCAACCTGGGCCGGCCAGCCGTCGCGCCTGCATGCGTCGACGATGGCCTCCATGTTGCTGCCGCGACCTGAAATCAGGATGACAATTTTTTTCATGCGCGGATTTTACCATCCGGGATCGCCGTTTCCGGCCCGCCGGGCCGCCCATCGCCGCGAAGCGTGGCGGTTTCAAGAGTGAAGTGCAACACGCCGCTGGTTAATGGGCTGGAACTCGGTCGGCGGGGTTAGCCAGAACCTGAGCCAGGATTTGCAAAGGGGTGTGCCAGTTCAGTCCGGCGCGTGGTCGAGTGTTGAGTAAGTCGGCAATCGCATCGAGGTCGTCTTGAGAGTAGATGGACAGATCCGTGCCCTTGGGCAAGTACTGGCGCAGCAGGCCGTTGGTGTTCTCACACGTGCCGCGCTGCCAAGGGCTGTGCGGGTCGCAGAAGTAGACGCGAACGTTGGTCGCGGCTGTCAGTTCGGCATGTCGCGCCATCTCGCGGCCTTGGTCGTAGGTCAACGTCTGGCGCAGCGGTTCGACGAGCAATTGAAGCTTGGTCGTGAAGGC
>WNEB01000207.1 GCA_009914575.1 Burkholderia gladioli | reverse complement strand
CTTGGCTTCCTTGATCGCGGCCACGGCCTTGTCGTACGTGCCTTCCTGCGACACGGCGTGATCGTGCGCTTCGCGGTCGCCGTCGAGGTGGACCGACCAGACGAAATACGGGCTCGGCTCGTAGTCGCCCATCTTCTTTTCCATCAGCAGCGCGTTCGTGCACAGGTACACGAACTTCTTGCGCTTCATGATGCCCTTGACGATTTCCGGCATGTCGCGATGCAGCAGCGGCTCGCCGCCGGCGATCGAGACGATCGGCGCGTTGGCTTCGTCGACGGCTTCGAGGCATTCCTCGACGGACAGACGCTGGTTCAGGATCGGATCCGGATAGTCGATCTTGCCGCAGCCGTTACAGGCCAGGTTGCAGCGGAACAGCGGCTCGAGCATCAGCGCGAGCGGGTAGCGTTTGTTGCCGGACAGGTGGTTGCGCATGATGTATGCGCCGACCCGGACTTGCTGGAGCAGCGGAATAGACAATTGATGTCCTCCTTAGACTTCGGGGGCGACAGCTTGCATAAGCTTCGCCGGCAACTTGAATTCGACTTTTTCCTCGCGGCCGGTCATGGTGACGACGTCGACGGGGCCCAGCGCACGCAGCGCGGCGATCACGTCCTCGACCATTTCCTCGGGCGCAGACGCACCGGCCGTGAGGCCGATTGTCTGCGCGTTCGCGAACCATTCGGCGCGCACTTCCGAACCATCGGCCACGAGATAGCTCGGCACACCGCTTTCGGTGCCGATCTCGCGCAGACGGTTCGAGTTCGAGCTGTTCGTCGCGCCGACGACGACCACCACGTCCACCTGGCTGCTCAGCTCGCGCACGGCGGCCTGGCGGTTTTGCGTTGCATAACAGATGTCGCGCGTGTCCGGGCCGACGATGTCGGTGAACTTGCGCGTCAAGGCTTCGATGATGCCGCGCGTGTCGTCGACGGACAGCGTGGTCTGCGTCACGTAGGCAACCGGCGTATCGACCGGCAGCGATAGCGTAGCAACCTCGGCTTCACTCTGCACGAGCGTGACTTCGCCGGGGATCTGGCCGATCGTGCCCTCGACTTCCGGATGGCCGGCATGCCCGATCAGGATCAGGCGGCGGCCGGCCGACACGTACTGACGGCCCTGCACGTGCACTTTCGTGACGAGCGGGCAGGTGGCGTCGAGCACATCCAGTCCGCGCGCCTCGGCATCCTTCTCGACCGTTTGCGCCACGCCGTGCGCGCTGAAGATCGCGACGGCGCCGTGCGGCACCTCGTCGAGTTCCTCGACAAACTTCGCCCCCTTGTTGCGCAGGTTGTCGACGACATGACGGTTGTGAACGATTTCGTGCCGGACGTAGACCGGCGCGCCGTGCTGGAGCAGCGCGCGATCGACGATCTCGATCGCGCGGACTACACCGGCACAGAAGCCCCGGGGTTGGGCAAGAATGACACGCATAAAGGGCGAACTCCGACGACTGCGCGGGGTTCGAGACGGTCGGCAGGCCGGCCCGATCGCCCCAACTCGATGTTTATGGCGGCCGGTTGGAATGCACCGACCGCCAGATTAATCGCGCATTCTAACGCTATCGGCCCGGTCGTGCTTTGTATGGCCACGAAGCTGTTGCAGCGCACCCGAATTCGCCGTCGAAACCCCGGTCGCCGAAACCCGATAAACTACGCGGTTTTGAACGCGCCCGGCGGCGGAGTTTGGCCGCGCGGGCCTCACAGGCGATCGGGATGGAAGTCCAATTCAAGGGTGTGTCCCCGTATCTGACGCTGCTGCAGCGCGGGCGCGGGTGGTCGAAAAGCGGTGCGGCGGAGGGCGTGGCATGACGCTCCAGATCGTGTTCGGCCTGTCTTGTCTGTCCCTGATTATCTGGTGCGTGCTGCTGTTCGCACGCGGCGGCTTCTGGCGCGCCAACCCGCCGGCGCCGCTGCCCGCGCCCGCGCGCGCGGTCGGCGAATGGCCGGCGGTGGCCGTGGTGGTGCCGGCGCGCAATGAAGTCGACGTGATCGGCGAGGCCGTCACGTCGCTGGTGCGGCAGGATTACCCGGGCGCGTTCCACGTGATCGTGGTCGACGACCACAGCACCGACGGCACCGCCGACGCCGCGCGCGCCGCCGCGCTGGCCGCCCGGCAGGCCGATCGCCTGACGGTGCTGAGCGCGCAGCCGCTGCCGGTCGGCTGGTCGGGCAAGGTCTGGGCGCAGTCGCAGGGCATCGCCGCGGTTCGCACGCTGGGCCTGCCGGCCGATTACCTGCTGCTGACCGACGCAGACATCGGCCATCCGGCCGACGCCGTCGCGCAACTGGTGACGCGTGCGCAGGCCGAGGGCCGCGATCTGGTCTCGCTGATGGTGCGCCTGCGCTGCGATTCGTTCTGGGAAAAGGCGCTGATCCCGGCGTTCGTGTTCTTCTTCGCGAAGCTCTACCCGTTCTCGTGGATCAACGACACGCGCCGCAAGACGGCCGGCGCGGCCGGCGGCTGCATGCTGGTGCGGCGCGCGGCGCTGGAGGAAGCGGGCGGCATCGAATCGATTCGCGGCGCGCTGATCGACGATTGCAGCCTAGCCGCGCAGATCAAGCATCGCGGCGGCAAGCATCATCCGATCCGGCTCCACCTGGCCGATCGCAGCGTGTCGCTGCGCCCATACGACAGCTGGCGCGACATCTGGAACATGATCGCGCGCACCGCGTTCACGCAGCTGCGCTACTCGCTGCTGCTGCTGGCCGGCACGCTGCTCGGCATGTCGATCAGCTATCTGCTGCCGCCCGTCGCGGCGCTCGCGTACGGCGCGCAGGCCTGGCCGGCGTGGCTCGCGTGGGCGGCGATGAGCGCCTCCTACGCGCCGATGCTGGCCTATTACCGGCGTTCGCTGCTGTGGGCGCCCGCGCTCCCGCTGGTCGCGCTGTTCTACAACGGTGCGACGTTCGCGTCGGCGTGGCGCTACTGGCGCGGCAAGGGCGGGCAGTGGAAGGCGCGCGTGCAGGCGCCCGTGGAGCGTTAACACACCGGGGCGCGCGCGAGCGCGCCGCAGCCGCGTCGTCCAGACGCCGCTCGGCGCGCACCGCGCGTCCTCCAAACGAAAACGGCACATCGATCTCGCGATCGGTGTGCCGTTTTGTCTGTGGGGCCGTTCCGGCCCGCCGCTTTTACTGCGTCAGCAGCATGTACATCTGGATCACCGTGTCCGGCGAGAACGTGAACGGCACCCAGCCGTAGCCGGTGTGACGCGCGACCAGCAGACGGTCGCCGTTCGACTGCTGCTGCACCGCCATCATCGGGCGTTGTTGCATAAATCGAGCGAGATCCGTTGACGTTTACGCGCAACGGTCGCGGGGCCAGCCTCCTATCAAGTCAGATTCCAGAGTAACTGCCTAATTTTTGACAAGAAAATGCGCAAGGACATA
>WNEB01000206.1 GCA_009914575.1 Burkholderia gladioli | reverse complement strand
TGTCCTTGCGCATTTTCTTGTCAAAAATTAGGCAGTTACTCTGGAATCTGACTTGATAGGAGGCTGGCCCCGCGACCGTTGCGCGTAAACGTCAACGGATCTCGCTCGATTTATGCAACAACGCCGCTGGTTTCGTGCAGGCGATGGGCGCGCGAGCCTTGCTTGAAGCGCGCCACGAACTCGACGAGCGCGTGGGCCGCGTCCTGTGCGACATGACGTTTGATGTCGAGGCCGAGCCAGCGCGTGCCGTCGTCGCCAGCGAGATCGGCCGGGCAGGTGGCCGGATCCCAAGTGGCGCGAAGGTAATCGGTCGCACCGAGCACGTAGGCGGTGTAGCGCGAACGCATCAGTTGCCACGCGTTCGGGGCCTTCGCGTCGCCGTCGATCAAGGGGCCGCAACAGGCCGCGTACTGCGGCGCGCGCTCTGGCTTGCGGCCCGGCTGCGCGCCGCCGCACGGGCAGGCGGCCGGGCGCTCGGGCGCGCGGCTCACCATGCGAGCGCCTCGCCGTCGTACTGCAGGAAGCGACCGTTCGATGCTGCGATGTCGGTGGCGGCGTCCGCCAGCACGCGGCGCATGCCGGTCACGCTGGTTTCGGCGTCGAGCGCGGCGGCGTCGCCGCCCATGTCGGTGCGCACCCAGCCCGGATGCAGCGACAGGCAGGCCGCCTCGCGCATCTGCAGCGCGGCGGCGCGCACCACGTTGTTGAGCGCGGCCTTGCTGGCGCGATAGAGCCAGCCGGGGGTGCCGCGCATGTCGCCGGTGCTGCCCATCTGGCTCGATACGAACGCGAGCACGCCGCGCGCCTCCTCGACGAGCGGCAGCAGGATCGGCAGCAACTGCATCGGGCCGAGCACGTTGGTGTGCATCACGGCGTCGAAGTCGGCGGCGTCGATGGTTTACACGCCTTGCGTGCGCGGGCCGTACACGCCCGACACCACGACCGCCGTGTCGAGCCGTTCGCCGTCGAGCTTCCAGCCGAAGCCGGCGAGCTGGGAGGCATCGGTCACGTCGAGCGCATGGGCCGTGGCGCCGATAGCGCGCAGCGCGTCGAGCGAGGCGGCGTCGCGGGCCGTGGCCAGCACGTTCCAGCCGTCGCGCCGGTATTGGCGGACGAATTCCCTGCCGAGGCCGCGCGAGGCGCCGACGATCAGGACGGTTTTCATCTGGGGATCTCCTTGCTGGCGGGGCAGGCGCCCCGCTCGGTACGTCGGATTCGGGTTCAGATCAGTTCGACGGCCATCGCGGTGGCTTCGCCGCCGCCGATGCAGAGGCTCGCGACGCCGCGCTTGCCGCCGCGCGCGCAGCGCGCCGAGCAGCGTGACGAGGATGCGCGCGCCCGAGGCGCCGATCGGATGGCCGAGCGCGCAGGCGCCGCCGTTGACGTTGACGCGCTCGTGCGGCAGCCCGTGCTCGCGCATCGCGGCCATAGCCACCACGGCGAACGCTTCGTTGATCTCGAACAGGTCGATATCGCCGGCCCGCCAGCCGGTGCGCTCGAACAGGCGCTGCAGCGCGCCCACCGGCGCCGTCGTGAAGCGCGACGGCGCCTGCGCGAACGTGCTGTGGCCGGCCACGCGCGCGATCGGCGTGGCGCCGAGCCGCTCGGCCGTCGACGCGCGCATCATGACGAGCGCGACCGCGCCGTCGGAGATCGACGAGGCGTTGGCGGTCGTCACGGTGCCGTTCGGGCCGAACGCGGGGCGCAGCGTGAGGATCTTGTCGGGATTCGCGGTGAACGGCTGCTCGTCGCGCGACACCACGGCGTCGCCCTTCTTGCCGGGCACGGCGACCGCCGCCATTTCCCAGGCGAACGCGCCGTTCTCGTTGGCGCGCTTGGCGCGCGCGAGCGATTCGATTGCGTAGCCATCCTGCGCTTCGCGCGTGAAGCCGAATTCGGCGGCGCATTCGTCGGCGAAGGTGCCCATCAGGCGGCCCTTGTCGTAGGCGTCCTCGAGGCAGTCGAGGAACATGTGGTCGAGCACCTGGCCGTGACCCATGCGCATGCCGCCGCGCGCCTTCGGCAGCAGGTACGGCGCGTTGGTCATGCGCTCCATGCCGCCCGCCACGATCACCTCGACCGAGCCGGCCAGCAGCATGTCGTGCGCGAACATCGCCGCGCGCATGCCCGAGCCGCACATCTTGTTGATCGTCGTGCAGCCGGTGCCGAGCGACAGCTTCGCGCCGAGCGCGGCCTGGCGGGCGGGCGCCTGGCCCTGGCCGGTCGACCGGCAGCACGCAGCCCATCAGCACCTCGCCCACCTGCTCGGGCGCCACGCCCGCGCGTTCGAGCGCCGCCGCGATCGCGACCGTGCCGAGCTGCGGCGCGGCGAGCGGCGCGAACGCGCCCTGGAAGCCCGCGATCGGCGTGCGGGCCGCCGCGGCGATGACGACAGGATCCCGATCAACAGTTGTCATGCTTTGTCTCCTTCAAGGTATTCGCGACTTGTTCGGTGACATCGGCGAGCTGGGCCGCGTCGACCGTCACCATGTCGTTGTCGTTCTCCTCGCCGCGCGCGCGCCCGACCGACAGTGCGTCGACGCAGCGCTGGTAGACGCTCGCCTGTTCGTCCGGCGACGACACCGCCATGCCGAGGTTGCGCATGCGACCGTCGTGCACGCCGTACACGAGGCCGTGCACCGTCAGCGGCTGGCCGCGCGACCAGGCGTCGTTGACGATGGTGGTGCGGCATACGTTGACGACCTGCTCGATCGCGTTCAGCTCGATCAGGCGGCGGTAGCGCGCCCCGCCCACCGGCCATTCGTCGAGCAGCGCGGCGTGGCGGTCGCGCACGTCCTGCACGTGATGCAGCCAGTTGTCGGCGAGGCCCACGCGGCGGTTGGTCAGCGCGGCGTTGACGCCCGAGCAGCCGTAGTGGCCGACCACCATGATGTGCTTGACCTTCAGGATGTCGACCGCGAACTGCAGCACCGACAGGCAGTTCAGATCGGTGTGGACGACCACGTTGGCGATGTTGCGGTGAACGAACACTTCGCCGGGCGGCAGGCCGATGATCTGGTTGGCCGGCACGCGCGAATCCGAGCAGCCGATCCACAGATATTCGGGCGCCTGCTGATCCTTCAGGCGTTCGAAGAATTGGGGATCGTCGGCGAGCTTGCGCTTGACCCACGCTTCGTTGTTGTCGAACAGGTGGGAGAGCGGGTGAGGAGTGGCGTTCATCGCGGCGGTCCGTGCAGGGCGTTGTTGCATAAATCGAGTGTGAGGATGCAATAGCATCGACGGGCATAATTTCAGGCGATACGAACGGATTGCGGACGAGCGAGGTCCGCCATACGGTTGATGACGCGGACGGAGACCTCGGTCGCCTGCGAGGCGATGTGACGCGCCCAGAGACAGTTGCCGGTGAGGGTCTTGAACCGATACATCGCATTCTCGGCAAGCGATCGCCGGTGGTAGCCACTGTCTTGCTTCCATTCTCGACGACCGTCACGGGCAATTGCAT